>ONWP01000125.1 GCA_900321595.1 uncultured Eubacteriales bacterium | reverse complement strand
TCTCCCCGAGGTCCTGCGCGAGCGTCTGGGCGGCGCCCGGGCGCGTCAGCGCGCGATCGTCCGCCTCGCGCAGCCGCCACACGCCGGGCGAGGCGCACTCGAGCAGCAGATCGATGCCGCAGAAGGTGAAGAACAGGCCTGTCCCGTCACTGCGAAGCTTCATCGCCCGTCTCCTCCTGCTCCGCGCCTTGGGCGGAGCGCTGTTTTCGCATTTCGACCAGCTCCGCGTAGATCCGCTCCTTGCGCGAACCGCTGTAGTTGTCCAGCAGGAAGCAGAGCGCGGGCAGCAGATTGCCCAGCAGACCGCAGATCGACACGACCCAGTAGATGCCGGCGAGCGTCGCGTCCGTCTGCACCGGCTTCGCGCCGGCGAGGTCGTTCGACTTGTATTTGATCAGCGCGAACATGCCGTTGTAGAGATTCGTTTTCAGGAGAGCGGTGACCTTGCCGACGATGTTCTGCGCCGCGCTCAGCAGGCCGTCGCTGCGGATCGGCACGCCGTAGCGCTTCTCGGCGTACCACTCCATATAATCCGTGGAGTCGGCGGTGATGATCTTGCGCGCCGCGCCCTGCGCCGCGTTGGGCACGCCCGCGAGCGCGATGCACGCGCCGATGAGCAGCTTCCTGCGCCGGATCCCGTCGACGCTGAAGCGAATGCCCAGCGCCGACATGACGGCGTAGAAAAACGCGGTGTAGGAGTAGCCGCCGACGAGAATGCTCTTCGCTGAAAATTTTCTGCCGAGGAAGGGCACCGCCATCAGCCCGACGTAGGACAGCGCGCCGCTGACCCCGCCGACGACGGTCTGCATTCCGTACGCGTCGAGCGCGTCGTCATACAGATAGGGCAGCATCTTGTAGGTGATCTGCCGGATGGTCTCGAACACGTTCGCCAGCTGCAGCACGACGAACGGCCGGTTGTGCAGGATCGCGCCGAGGTTGCGCCGGTCGAAGCGCTCGGCCTCCGCCTTTTTTCGTCCCTCGCCGGGCTGCCGGAACGCCGCGCGGTCCTGAATGGTCCGGTATGGCGCGAACATGGCGGCGACCCCGACGACGCAGAAGACGAGCGCGATGAAGAAGTAGGTCCACTTCTGCCGGACGTGGTCGTCCGTCATGCCGACGAAGATCGGGATGACGCCGCCGGGCAGCATCGAGCCGAGGGTGGACGCGATGGTCTCGAAGGTGAAGAACTTCTTGCGGTCCGCGGGGTTCGTGACCAGCTTCAGTCCGAGCGTATTCAGCGCGATGTCGTAAAAGGTGTCCGACACCGAGAACAGGACGCTCAGGAAAAGCGTCCAGATGAAGTTGGCGCGCGCCCCGGCCGTCGGCACGATGAACAGAAGCATCGAGGAGAGCGCGAACGGCAGCGGCGCACACAGAAGCGCCGTGCGCAGGTGGCTGCGCTTCCCCCTGGCCGGCATATCGTAGAGCGTCCCCGCGACCGGCGGGATAAAGAAGCCCAGGACGGTGCTCACGTTCCCCTTGACCGTCAGCATGCGGTTGTCCAGCCCCATGAAGTTGCGGTCGAATTTATCCGAGAACGTATCTGTGCTGTCCTGACCCATGGAGTTGCCGAAGATCCCGCCCGCGAAGCCGAGCTGCTCCCGGACGGTGACCGATTCGTTGTCGAGATAGGTTCGCCGGAGCGAGACCAACTTTGACTTTACGGACATGCGAACGCATCCTTTCCGAAGCCCGGCAGTCGGGGCTTTCACCTCTATTATATCAAATCGAAAAATAAAGTAAAGCGAAATCTTCGTTCGCCCGCCCGGAACGCGCGATTTGCGCCGAAAATGCCGGCTGCAACCGCCGGTTGCGGAATTTCAAGGCCGCCGTTATTGCCTGCAACCGGCTTTCGTGGTATGATAACGGCGTGATCGGGGGCCGGAACGCCCCCGGAAAGGAAAGGAGTGGCGATCATGATCCTCGCTGACAAGATCATTGAACTGAGAAAGAAGTGCGGCTGGAGCCAGGAGGAGCTGGCCGAGAAGCTGGACGTCAGCCGTCAGGCGGTATCCAAGTGGGAGAGCGCGCAGTCCGTTCCGGATATGAACCGGATCCTGAAGCTTTCCGAGGTCTTCGGCGTATCCACCGATTATCTGCTGAAGGACGAGCTGGGGGAGGCCCCCGCGGTCGAAAACCCGCCGGAAGACGCCGGGGTGCAGCTGACGCGCGTCTCCATGGAGGAGGCCAGGGCGTTCCTCGCGTACCGCGACAAGGCGGCCCGGCGCGTGTCCCTCGGGGTGCTGCTGTGCGTTCTGTCCCCGGTCGCGCTGATCCTGTTGGGCTCGCTGCGCGAGAGCGGCCGGATCAACCTGGGCGAACAGGCCGCGGTCGGGATCGGTCTGCTGATCCTGTTCGCGCTGGTGGGATCCGCGGTCGCGATGTTCGTCGTGACCGGCCTCGCGGGAAAGCGGTTCGAGTATCTGGAAAAGGAGTGCATCGAGACGGAATACGGCGTCGCCGGGATCGTGAAGGAGCGCCGGGATCGCGAGCAGGGCTCTTTCATCGCGCAGCTGGTTTCCGGGATCGTGCTCTGCGTGGTCTCCGCGATGCCGATCTTCGCGGCGATGATCCTGCCGGAGGCCGGGGAGGCCGCCGAGACGTTCCGCTACGGGATCGCCGTGAGCCTGCTGCTCATGATCGTCGCCGTCGGCGTTTGGCTGATCGTGCGCGCCTGCTTCCGCCGGGGGAGCTGCGCCATCCTGCTGGAGGAGGGCGACTATACCAGAGAGAAGAAGGAGCAGCAGCGCGGCTCGCAGACGCTGTCCGCCGTGTACTGGGGCGTCGCGACCGCCGGATATCTGGGCTACAGCTTCATCACCGGCGACTGGCAGCGCAGCTGGATCGTCTGGCCGGTGGCCGCCGTGCTGTTCGGCGCCGTGCTGGCGGTCTGGACCGCCGTGCGCCGCAAGGGAGAGAAATAAGCGCCGCTATAGAGCGAAAAAACTGCCCATCGCGGGCAGTTTTTTGTTGGCTGTGCGGGATCTGAAGGCGCGATTCGTCACGCCGCCGGGCGCGATGACATGGTGAAGACGAGCTCGCCGCCCGCGCTGAGTGCGTCGTGGGTGACGGTGTGATCGGTCAGCGGCACGCCGTTGAGGGTGACGGAGGCGACGTAGACGTTTTTCTCCGACTGGTTTTCGACGGTCACATGAAGCGTTTTCCCGCCGGGCAGCGTTACAGCCGCGCCGTTCACGCAGGGCGAGCCGATCCGGTAGCGGTCCGTCCCGGCATCGGGGTAGAAGCCCAGCGCCGAGAAGACGTACCAGGCGCTCAAGGTTCCGCCGTCGTCGTTGCCGTCCAGCCCGTTCACGTCGGCGCTGAAGCGGTTTTTCAGCGTCCAGCGCACCCATTTCTGCGTCAGGTCCGCCCGGCCCGCGTCAATAAACAGATACGGCGTATGGATGTCGTGCTGGTTGCCGATCCAGTAGCCGTCGCCGGGGTCGATCGCCGCGCGGCTGCGCGACGCTCCCTCCATGAACGCGTTCAGTTCCCGGACGAACGCGTCTTTTCCGCCGAACAGGCCGATCAATGCCGGGACGTCCTGCGGAACGCTCCAGCGCCAGTGCTGCGCGCCGCCCTCGCAGTAGCCCTTCGCGAAATGCGTGCCGAAGATGTCGTCATAGAAGGAGGTCATCTTCGGGTGGAGCGCGCCCCAAGAGCCGTCGCTGTTTTTCGGGCGAAAGTACCTCTTTTCCTCGTCCCACAGATTGCGGTAGTTTTCGCTGCGCGACTGCCAGAGCGCCGCATCGTCCTCGTATCCGAGCGCCTCCGCCAGGACCGCGGCCGCGGCGTCCTCCCAGGCGTATTCCAGCGTCTTCGAGACGGAGTAGCTGTCGACCCGGTCGTCCGGCAGATAGCCGTAGTCGTCGTACAGGTCCGCGCCCTCGCGGGCGTCCCCGTCCTCCGCCGCGCGCATCACGGCCTCATAGGCCTTTCGGACGTCGAAGGACAGCCCCTTCAGGTAGCTTTCGGCGAAAACGATGTTCGCCGGATTGCCGAACATGGAGCCCGAGCGCCCCGCGCCCATGGGCCAGCGCGGCAGCAGGCCGCCCTGTTCGGACATGCACAAAAGACTCTGCAGACAGTCGTCCTGCACGTCCGGCGCGATGAGCGTATAGAGTGAATGCGTGCTGCGGCAGGTGTCCCACAGGGACATATCCGTGCGATAGGTGAAGCCCTGCGCCTCATGCGCTTTACCGTCGAAGCCGAGATACCGGCCGTCAGCCTCGGTGAAGTCCGTGGGCATCACCATGGCGTGATAGAGCGAGGTGTAGAAGATCTTTTTCGTGTTCTCGTCCGCGTCGATCGTCACGGCGGAAAGGCGGCGCTCCCAATCGTCCGCGGCCATTTGGCGCACCGTTTCGAAATCGGCGTCCCCGATCTCCGCGTCCAGATTCGCCTTCGCGTTTTCGGCGCT
>ONWP01000203.1 GCA_900321595.1 uncultured Eubacteriales bacterium | reverse complement strand
TCGTCCGCGGCAATTGAACGGGTCAAAAGCAGCGCGATCACGTAGACGATCACCGCCGCGAGGATCGCCAGCACGCACGCGAGCGAAACCGAGCTGACGCGTCCCTCGCCGAACGACGGCAGCAGACGCAGGAAGAGCCGGTTGCTTCCCCACGCGGACACCGCGCAGATGATCGTGCAGATCAGCGGCTTGAAAAAGACCGAGACGAAATTCATGCGCACATGGGTGATGCGCAGCAGGCAGACGAGGTTGATGCCCAGCGCCACGCCGAAAAACGCGATGGTCCCGATGACCGCGCCCTTGATGTTGATCTGCGGGATGCCGACCAGCACGAAGTTGACGACGATCTTGACGACGGCCGCGATCGTCAGCGACTTCATGGGGATATCCGCCCTGCCGATGCCCTGAAGCATATTGATGACCGGCTGGCTGACCGCCATGACAAAGGCCAGAACGCCGTACATCGCCATGATGGGCGCCGTGATGGTGACGCTGTCGCTGGGGCCGTAGAGCATGACCAGCAGCGGCTGCGCGACGGCCGCCATGCCGAAGCCCATGGGCAGAGAGATCAGCATGGACAGGCGCACGACCGATTCCGCGCTGGATTTGACCAGCTTGTGATCCTGCAGCGTCCACGCCTCGCTCATCACGGGGATGGCGGAAAGGCCGAAGCTCGTCGTCACCGCCGGGATCAGATTGCGGAAGTCGAGCGCGATCTCATACGCGCCGTAAATATAGGATTTCAGATCCGTATTGGACATAGCCTCCTGCCCGACGAGCGCCGCGCGGTACATATCGCGGATCGTGTTCGGATCGATATCCAGCGCGTGCTGCAGCCGGAACTGGATGCTCCAGGAGTCGATCAGCGTCGTCAGGTTCATCACGAGCGTGCTGACGACGATCGGGATCGCCACTGTGAGCAGCGCCTTGCGCAGCGCCTTCGCGGACTGCGCCGTGGGCGCGCCCTCCAGCTCCGAGTGGGTGATGCGGTCGCCGATGATCGCGTGGCGCAGCATCAGGAAGACCAGCGAGCACACCGCGCCCATGGTGACGCCGGTGATGGACGCCGCGGCCGCCCAGGGCGTCATGGCGAGCACCGCGTCCTCCCGCGTCGCGCAGACAACGCCGTAAACAGCCTTACCCGCCTCGAAGCACGCGAAGCCGTGCCGCGTGACGAGGTAGGACAGCACAAGGCCGAAGACCATCTTGCCCACAGCCTCGCAGATCTCGCTGACGGCCTGCGGCGTCTGATTGTGCAGACCGGAGTAGTACCCGCGGTAGGTGGACATCATACAGCAGACGAAGACCGCAGGCGCGATGGCATAAACGCTCATCAGGCTTTCCGGCGACGAAATGGACCGGCAGTAGGGGCTCGCCAGCGCGACGAGCACCAGCGTGCCGACGGCGCCGGTGAGGAAGAAAATGTTCCGCGCCACCTTGAAGATGCGGCGCACATCGTTGAATTTGCCCTCCGCCAGATGCTGGCTGACCAGCTTCGAGATAGCGACGGGCAGCCCGGCCATGGCGATATTGTAGACCGGGATATAGATATTGAACGCCGTGCCGGTGTAGCCGCGGCCCAGCGTGCCGATGATCTGCGTCAGCGGAATCTTATAGACGACGCCGACGACCTCCACCAGGAAGGTCGACAGCATCAGCACCATCGCGCCGCCGAGCAGCGATTGCTTCTTTCGAGTTTTATCCGCCATAGGATCCCTTTCGTTCGCGTTTTTCAGAAATATTTCTCATAGAAGGCGGCGATCTGCGCCTTTTTCTGCTCCACGATGGGATATCGGGAGATGTATTCGTAAGGATATTTAAAATTATAGACCCGTTCGATCAGGTTTTCGTTCCAGTGCTTGAGCCGCGTGACGGCGCCCGCGCCGCAGGCCAGCACCGTGTGCAGCTCCTCCATCATATAGATGTTGTACAGGCAGTCGAAGCCCGGCTTCGCGTAGCCGACGTTTTCCAGATTGCCCAGCGAACCGGTTTGTCTGTAAAGATAATAAGGCCCGTAGCCCGCTTTGTCAAGCAGATTCGCACCGTCGTCCAGCGTCCGCGCCATATCCGCCGCCCGCTCGTAGTCTTCGCGGCTCGTGACGATGCGCGAAGCACGCTTGCGCGTCAGCGTGTGGACGGTGATGTTTTCAGGCGCCAGACCGATCGCCCGGCGCACGCTGTCCAGATGCCCTTCCCGGCTGTCGCCGGGCAGTCCGGCGATCAGATCCATATTGATATTGTCAAAGCCCAGCGACCGCGCCAGCTCATACATTTCGATCGTATCCGCCACCGAATGCCGGCGGCCGATGCGCGCGAGTACCGCATCCGAGAAGGTCTGCGGATTGATGCTGATGCGGCTGACGCCCGCGTCCCGGAGCGCTTCCAGCTTCTCCCGGTCCAGCGTGTCGGGCCGGCCGGCCTCCACCGTAAACTCCCGCACCTGCCCGAAGTCCAGCGCGCCGCGCAGCGCCCGCGCGATCCGGGTCAGCTGCGGCGCGGTCAGCGTCGTCGGCGTGCCGCCCCCGATGTAGACCGATTCGCACACAAGCCCCAGCGCCCGGATGATCGCCCCGGTCGAGGCGATCTCGCCGCAGAGCAGCTCTACGTAGTCGGGAATGAGCTTCCCGGCTTGCTCGATCGAATGGGAAACGAAGGAGCAGTAGCTGCACCGCGTCGGGCAGAAGGGGATCGACACGTAGACCGAGCAGGACATTTTGCCGTTTGAGAGGACGACCGGCTGCTGCCGCTGCGCGACGGAAAGCGCGAGCCGCGTCTTCTCCGGCGTGACCAGGTCGACGTCCCGGAAACGGCGCACAGCGCCCTCCTGCCCCAGCGTTTCGACCAGACTGCGCATGAGCTTCGTCGGCCGCACGCCGGTGAGGATGCCCCAGGGCGGTTCATAGCCGGTCAGCTCCGCCAGCACGCCGTACAGCAGCGCGCCGATCGTCAGCTCGCACGCTTTGTCGTCCGGCTCGCCGTCCAGCCGCCGCGTCCGCCGCGCCGTCCTTCCGTCAAGCTGCGCGCAGCACACAAAAACGCAGCCTCCCGTCTCCGGGATGCGCCGCGTCTCGATGCGGTCGCCGTCGTCCGCCGGCGCTTCGTGCAGCCGCGTGATCGGCGTTTCCGGCAGGAACAGCTTCACGACCTTTTCCGTCTCGTAGTCGAAAGCGTGTCCGATCAGGTATAGATTCATGTTCGTCTTCTGTAAAAGTAATTGGTCGCGAGCTCCGCGCGCATGGTCGTCGACTCCCCGTGGCCGGGAAAGACGGTCATATCTTCGTACGCGCCCGCCTCAAAGATCTGCGCGATGCGTTCCAGCGACGCCAGCATCTGCCGGGAGTCGCCGCCGGGCAGATCCGTCCTGCCGCAGGTGCCCTGAAACAGGGTGTCGCCGGTGAAGAGCAGGCTGTCCGCGGCGAAGACCACGCTGCCGGGCGAGTGTCCGGGCGTGTGATACGTGACGATCTCCCGCGCGCCCAGCGGCAGCCTGCACCGGTCCCAAAGCGCCAGATCGCTCGTCAGCGGTTCATGCGGCGGAAAGCCGAAAAAAGATGACAGGCTGCTGTCGCCGTCCCGGAGGCAATCCTCGTCCGCCGGGTGCACGGCGAGCTTCGCCCGCGGAAATCGGGCCTTGACAAGCGCGGCGCCGCCGATGTGGTCGAAGTGCCCGTGCGTGAGCAGGATGTAATCGACGCTGTCGGGCTCCAGCGCGTCCAGCGCGTCCGCGAACGCGGGGCCGTCAAAACCCGGATCGACGACGGCGCTCCTGCCGGATCCGGTATCCGTCAGGATGTAGCAGTGCTCGCCGATGAGCCGGAACGTGACGCGCGTCACGCGCAGCCCGTCCGAATCGAAAACGCAGCCGTTCATGTCAGATTCGCGGGCATATGCCACGCGTCCGTATCAAAGAGGATCGTGACAGGCCCGTCGTTGAGCAGGCGCACCTGCATATCCGCGCCGAAGATCCCGTGCTCGACCTTCCGCACGCCGCGGGCCGTCAGCTCCTTCATGTAGAGCTCGTACAGCGCGTTTGCCTCGTCCGGCGCGGCGGAAGGCGTAAAGGACGGCCGGTTGCCCTTGTGAACGTCAGCGCACAGCGTGAACTGCGACACGACCAGGATCTCCCCGTCCACGTCGCGGACGCTCTGATTCATTTTGTCGTTCTCATCGGTGAAAATGCGCAGATCCGCCGTTTTCTTCGCCATCAGAGCCGCGTGCGCGGCCGTGTCGCCGTCCATCACGCCCAGCAGGACGAGATATCCTTTGCCGATCCGGCCGACGACCTCGCCGTCCACCGTGACGCTGGCTTCGCTGACGCGCTGAATGACTGCTTTCATGTGTTGTCCTCCCTTACGCGCCGCTGCGCTCCACGCGCATGACGCCGCGCACCTTTTCCAGCTTGGCGACGATGCCGCCGAGGTGATCCGCGTTGTTGACGCCGATGGTCATGTGAATCGTGGACGTGCCGTCCTTAAGCTGCCGCGTGCTGACGCTGTGGATCATGACGTGCATATTCGCCAGCGTCACGGAGACGTCCGCCAGCAGGCTCATGCGGTCGACGCAGTAGATGATCAGCGAGCAGCTGAAGCCGGTGGTCTCGGTCTTTTCCCAGTGCACCGGGATCCAACGCTCCGGCTCCTGCGCGCTCTCGATGGAGCGCGGCACGTTCGGGCAGTCCCGCTTGTGTACGGATACGCCGTGTCCCCGCGTGATAAAGCCGATGATATCGTCGCCGGGAATGGGGCTGCAGCACTTGGACAGCTTGACGAGGCAGTTGTCGATGCCCTCGACGACCACGCCGTTGCTCGAAACGGTCTTCGGCCGCGCGGAAAGCTTGAATTCGCTCTGCGCCGCCTCGGATTCCTGCTTGATCTTGTTGGCCTCGTCCCGGATCTGCGGCAGCAGCCGCTGCAGGCTCAGACCGCCGTAGCCGATGGCCGCGAAAAAGTCATCCGTCGAATTCTGATGATGCTTTTCCGTCAGCGCGCGCAGCAGCGACTGCGCCTCCTGTTCGGTCAGACGGATGCCGTTCTTGCGCAGCTCGCGCTCGTACTGGGCTTTGCCCTCGACGATATTCTCATCGCGGCGCTCCTTCTTGAACCAGGAGCGGATCTTGCTGCGGGCGCCGCTCGTTTTGACGATATTCAGCCAGTCTCTGCTCGGGCCCTTGCCCGGCTGGCTCGACGTGAGGATCTCCACGATCTGTCCGGTGCGCACGGCGTAATCGATGGGCACGATCCGCCCGTCCACCTTCGCGCCGGTCATGCGGTGACCGACGGCGGAGTGGATCGCGTAGGCGAAATCGATGACCGTCGACCCCACCGGCAGACAGATGACCGCGCCCTTCGGCGTGAGCGCGTAGACCTCCTCCGGCACCAGATCGGTCTTGATATCCCGCACGATCTCGGCGGTCGAGCCGGCCTCCTGCTGGCTTTCCAGCAGCTGACGCAGCCAGACGAGCCGCTCGTCGACGCTCTTGTCCTGCCGGCCCATCTTGTACTTCCAGTGGGCCGCGATGCCGTATTCGGCGTTTTTGTGCATTTCCCGGGTCCGGATCTGCACCTCGAAAGGGATCCCCTCGCGGCCGATCAGCGTCGTGTGCAGCGACTGGTAGCCGTTGGGCTTCGGCGTCGAAATATAGTCCTTGAATCTGCCGGGGATCGAATGGAACATGTCGTGCATGATGCCCAGA
Organism: uncultured Eubacteriales bacterium; assembly: GCA_900321595.1. Lineage (GTDB taxonomy): Bacteria > Bacillota > Clostridia > Oscillospirales > Acutalibacteraceae > UBA1081. The sequence goes on along the minus strand of ONWP01000203.1, from coordinate 127 downwards.
CAGTTGTAGCAGTCCTCCACCGTGTCCACGATGACGCGCACGGCGTAAATATCATAGATCTCGTCGAAGCTCTTGCCGCGGTAGAACATTTTGCGGTAAATGCCGTGGACGCTCTTGATCCGGCCGT
>ONWP01000202.1 GCA_900321595.1 uncultured Eubacteriales bacterium | reverse complement strand
GTCTCGAGCCCGTCGGAGCCGGACAGGAACGTGCCCGCCTGTTCGGCCTTCAGGGACGTGTAGCCTGTGACGGCGCCCTGCAGGCTGTTGTACTCCTGCGTCAGCGCCTGGATCTTGGCGGTCAGGTCGAACTGCACGCCCTTGGCGAGCTGCACCGTGGCGGTGATGTCGCGCAGACCCGACACGTCGGACTGCATGGCGGTGTAATTGCCGGAGGCCGCCATGGCCGCGTGGGCGCACAGACGGGTGAAGAGTCGGCTCTCCATATTCTGGCTGATGCTGCTCGTCGCGCTCGAAGCACCCTTCAGGCTGTTGTAGTATTCGAGCAGGCTCTGGATCTCGAGCATGCGCGCCATATTCTCGCTCGCTTTTTTATCGGAGAAATTATACGCGATGTTTTCGCCCTGCCGGACGCGCTGGCCGTCGGAGACGACGGGGGCGAAGCCCTGTCCGGAGGCCACGACCGGCGTCTCCGCCCGGACGATGAACGCGTCCATCTCCAGGTTGACGCTCTCGGTATAGCGCACGGCCGTCTCCTGCCGCAGCTGCTTGCGCAGCAGGCTCGCGACGCCCGCGACGCCGGCGACCGCCACGATGAGGGCGAGCGCCGCCGCGATGACGACGCGGCGTGTGATCTTCGGTTTGCGGAACGCCTGCGGTTCCCGATTCCTTTCCATATTGTTCGCTCCTTGAGAAAACTGTTGCTGTGTCACGCGTCCTGCGGGAAAAACCGCGCCCGGACGCACTGCGCGGCCTGCTGCGCCGCGTCCGGCGCGTCGCACCGCAGCCGGATGATATCGTCATGTCTGCGAAACCAGGTGAGCTGTCGTTTCGCGTAGCGGCGGGTGGCCGTCTTGAGGTCGGCGACCGCCGCCTCAAAGGACTTTTCGCCGTCCAGCCAGGGCTTGAGCTCCTTATAGCCGATGGCGGCCTTCGCCGTGCCGCCGGGATTCGCCGCGTAAAAGGCGCGCGCTTCCCGCGCCAGACCCGCGTCGAGCATCGCGTCCACGCGCCGGTCGATGCGGTCGTAGAGCGCCTGCCGGTCCGGCCAGGACGTCTCCAGCCAGAGGACGTCGTATTCGGACGGCCTGTCATGGCTGACCGCGTTGAAATGCGAGATCGTCTGTCCCGTGAGCCGGTAGACCTCCAGCGCCCGGACGATGCGTTTGCCGTCCGCCGGGTGCAGCTTCGCGGCCGATTCCGGATCGACGGCGCGAAGCTCCCGCAGGAGCGCGTCGCCGCCCTCGCGGACAAAGCGCTCGTTGAGCTGCGCGCGCAGCGCGTCGTCCGACGGGACCTCGGCGAAGGTGACGCCGCGCAGAAGCGCGTCCGCGTAGAGCCCCGTGCCGCCGCATACGATCGGCAGTCTGCCGCGGCCGTACACGTCGCGGATGACCGCAGCGGCGTCCCGGCAGTACCGGGCTGCCGAATAGGTCTCGGCGGGGTCGAGGAAGCCGATGAGATGGTGCGGCACGCCGCGCATTTCCGCCTCTGTGGGCTGCGCCGTGGCGATCGGCATCCCGCGGTAGATCTGCATGGAATCGCAGGAGACGACCTCGCCGCCGAACGCTTCCGCGAGGAATACCGCGAGCCCCGTTTTGCCGGAGGCCGTCGCGCCGACCACTGCCGCGACGGGGATCTTTCCGGTCATCCCTCTCTCCCGAACGCCTTGTTGAGCTCGTAGGCGCTCATTTCAAAGAGGATCGGTCTGCCGTGGGGACAGTACCGAAGGCTCTCGTCCGTCAGGACGCGCTTTGCCAGCGCGCGCATCTCCGGCTCGGAGAGGTCGTCCCCCTCCTTGACGGCGCCGCGGCAGGCGGTGTTGCGGTAGATCCACTCCAGTTTTTCGGGGATCGGCGTCCGCGCGTGGGCGGCAAGCCCTTCGGCCAGCTCCTGGATCGCGTCCGCGGCGTCCTCGCCGGACAGCGCGGTGGGGCAGGAGCGCACGAGAACGGTGCGGTCGCCGAAATCCTCGGTCAGCCAGCCGCATTTTTCCAGCAGCTCCAGCGACGCGATCGCCGCGTCGTAGGCGTTCTGCGTCAGCGTCACCGGCACCGGCGACAGCAGCATCTGCGCGTCGGCGGCCTTTTCGCCGGCCTTGAGCTCGTTGTATCGAATGCGCTCGTGCAGCGCGTGCTTGTCGATGAAAATGAGTTTATTGTTCTGTTCGATCAGAATGTACGTTTTGAAAAGCTCGCCCACCAGGCGGAATTCCGGCGCGGGCGCGTCCGGCGCCGTCTGGGGCAGCGCGTCCTGTATGGGCGGCGTCTGCGGCGGCTCGGTCCGCTGCCGCGGGGGCTGCGGCGCGGGGATGTCGCCGGGGATGAGATCCGGCTCGCGGCTTTCGTCCGGCGCGTTCCAGACGCGTTCCGGCTGACGGAAAAACCGCGGCTTCGGCGGGCGCACGTTCCGGTAGACGTCCGCGAGCGCGGGCGTCTCCTGCGGCTCGACGGGCGTCTGGCGCGGCGGCTCCGGCTCGTCCTCGGTCACGGCGGAAAGCGTCATCTGGACGCTCCCGTCTTTCTTTTCGCCGAAGACGGAGCGGTCCGGCGTGTGGGTGAGCGCGGCGCGGTAGGGCTTCGCGTCGCCGTCAAGCGCTGTCACGGCGGCGAAATAGACCGCGTCGTAGACAGCCTTCTCGTCAGAGAAGCGCACCAGCGTTTTCGCGGGGTGGACGTTCACGTCCACGAGATGGGTGTCGATGGTCAGGAAGAGCACGCAGGCGGGGAATTTGCCCGCCATGATACGGCTCTGATAGGCGTTGTCGAGCGCTGGCGCCGCGACGGGCAGCCGCACGTACCGGTCGTTGACGAAGAAGTGCTGATAGTGGCGGTTCGGCTTCGCGAACAGGGGACGGGAGACGTAGCCGCTGACGGCGACGGGACCGACCCTGCCCTCGCAGGGGATGAGCCCTGCGGCGAATTCGCCGCCGAATACGGCGCGGATGACCGTCATGGCCTTGCCGTCGCCGGGGGAGAGAAAGACGCGTTTGCCGTCGCGGATGAGCTTGATGCGCACCGCGGGATGAGACAGCGCCGTGCGCG
>ONWP01000121.1 GCA_900321595.1 uncultured Eubacteriales bacterium | reverse complement strand
TTACCGCATCGGCGGCCGCGTCGTCCTGCTGGACACGCCCGAAAAGCTGATCGACCGCGCGCCGTATACGGCGTTTGCCTGCGAGGCTGCCGCGCCGGACCATACGGTGCGCTTCGATTACGCGCCGGGTCCGTTCGAGCCCCGGGGCGAGACGCTTTTTGAAAACGATGTCGTGCTGGTCACGCGCGAAGCGGACGGCACCGCCGCCTGGTACCACGGCGTCGACGACGCGGGCGAGCACGAGTTCTTCGCCGTCAGACGCCGGACGCGCGCGGGCGAATACCGGGTGCTGTTTTTGTCTCATTACGCCGGCAGGCTGTGGCCGCGCGTCGCCTTCAACCTGATGGGGCTCGAGGAGTTCGCGGCGGAGGCCGGACTCTGTGTCGCGCACGCGTCCTTTGTGGAAAAGGACGGCGCCGGGATCCTCTTTACGGCGCCCAGCGGCGGCGGCAAATCGACGCAGGCGGCGCTCTGGGAGCGGTACGCGGGCGCGGCGCTCTGCAACGAGGACAAGGCGATCCTCTCAGACGGCGGCGCGTATGTATGCGGCGTGCCGTTCCGGGGCTCCGGGACTGTCTGCCGGAACGTGCGCCTGCCGCTGCGGTGCGTCGTCCGGGTGGAAAAAGCGCCGGAAAACCGGGTCGAGCGGCTGCGGGGGCTTGACGCGTTCCGCGTCCTGTTTGAGGCCTGTTATAAAGTGCTCTGGGACAAGCCGCTGCTCGAAAAGAACGTGACGCTGTGCGGGCAGATGGCGGCCGCGGTCCCGGTGCTGCGTCTGCGGTGCACACCGGATGAACGCGCCGTGGAAGCGCTCCGACAGGCGCTGGCGCAGAAATGAACAACTGCCGCGGAACCGGTTCGGCCGCGGCAGTATTTTACGATGCGGTCAGTCCAGCTGACGCAGAATGAAGGTCTTAACGTCCTCGAGCGTGCTTTTTTGCCACGCTTTTTCTTTTTCCTTTTCCGCCAGCGGACAGATGATGTAAAAGTCGAGGCATTCGCCCGGGACGCGTCCGGTGCGAAGCGGCTCGGCGAAGTGCTCACGCCACTGCTCCTCGGTCGCGTTCGCGAACCGTTCGGGGTACAGGAACGTCATCTGCCGTTTCGTCGCCTGCACCAGGAGCTTCGCGCCCAGCGGCGCGAGCAGCTCGTATTCCTGCGGCGGCACATCCCGGAAGATCAGCGGCAGCGCGTCCTTCACAACGCGCTCCTCGCCGCGCACGATGCGGATCCCCATCGGCTCGAAGGAGAGCGTTTCCTCTGTGAAATCGAGTCTGACGATCAGACCGACGTCCGTGTTGAATTGGGCGCGCTGATAATCGGTGTCGAAGATGAAGTTGCCGAGCGAGTAAAAGATGTATTTGCCGCCGACCGTCTCGTAATTCATCGGCACGTGCGGATGATGCGAAACGACCGCGTCCGCGCCCATGTCGAGATACGCCAGGTACCGGTCGCGGACGTAGGGCGAGGGGATCGCCGTGAATTCCTCGCCGCCGTGCGCGACGATCACGCACCAGCGGCAGGTCGATTTGACCGCTTTTATGACGTCGCGGATCGCGTCCATCTCGCTCCAGCTGAAGCACCCGGGCTTGCCGACGTCCGCGGCGCGGCAGGCGCGCCTGTAGCCGACGCCGATCAGGCCGATCCCGCCGGCGCCGTCGAGGATCACGGGCCGCATGGCCTCGTCGATATCCATCCCTGCGCCGAGCGTCTTCGCGCCGCTTGACCTTGCGTAGTCGAGCGTGCTGCGAAGCCCTTCGGGGCCCGCGTCCATGATGTGGTTGTTGTTGATGTTCCAGACGTCCGCGCCGATGCGTTTGAGGACGCTGACGGCGGCGGGGTCGATGGAGTGCAGGAGCTGCTGCGCGCCGGAGGTCGTCGTATTCGCCTCCATGCCGATGACAGGGCCTTCCACGTTCGCGATCACATGATCCGCCGTGCCGAGAAAGGCGAGGATCTCATCCGAGATGAGCGATTCATCGGTCCATTTTCCGGCCATATAGCGGTCGAAGCCGATGTCGCCGGTAAAGGCGAGTGATACGTTCTGTTTCATGGTATCCGTCCCTGCCGCGGTTTTCGCGGTCTTTTTTATTTGATACGGCGATTATACAATAAACGCGCGGGGCTTGTCAAACGGAGCGCCCGCGCTTCGGTCAAAAAAAACGGACGAAGCGCCGCTTGCGTCCGCTGTATCGCGTTTTGTGTGTCAGACGTCGAACAGGTCGTAGAACAGAAACAGGCTGCTGAACCCCGCGTAGGACAGCGCGCAGGCGTAACGCACGCGCTTCTGCGCCTTCGGGTTGCGGATCACGTCGGCGCGGTACGCGCGGATGTTGTCCTCGATGTGGGCGATCTCCTCCGGGTAGGGGGTCTCGTCCTGCCGCAGCTTCATCAGCGCCCAGAAGTTGTTCTCCACGAGGCGGGAGAGCAGCGCGCGCCGGAATTCCTTGTCGCCGGGCCACGGATCTTCCCGCAGCACGGCGTCGTACATACGCACGTAGTCGTAGAATTTGATGAAGTTCGTCTTCTTGTTCGTGACGCCGGTCTCGTTGTAGTTGTAGACGTAGCAGGGCGCGTTGACGATGGCGACGAGGGACGCCTCGCGGAAGCAGCGGTAGGCGAAATAGGTGTCCTCGCCCATGACCAGGTCGGTGGAAAAGTTGAATTTGCGGTCGAAGAGCTCTTTTTTGTACAGCTTGCAGCCGGCGCTGGCGCTGATCAGGTCGCCGTAGAACATGCCGATCGCGGCCTGCCGTCCGGTGACGCAGGTCACGCGGGCCGCGTCCTCGCGGATGAACTTGTTGTAAACGTAGCCGCCCGCGGCGTGCTTGACCTGTCCGCAGCAGGAAAGCAGCGCGCCGGTGCCGTTTACGCCGCTGTACAGGTTCTCAAGGCCGTCCGGCGTCAGTTCGTCGTCGCCGTCCAGAAACGTGACGAACGCGCCTTCCATCATTGAGAGACCGGTATTGCGCGCGGCGGAGACGCCGGCGTTTTTCTTGTGGATCACCCGGATGCGGCTGTCGCGCGCGGCGTAATCGTCGCAGATCGCGCCGGTGCCGTCGGCCGATCCGTCGTCCACGACGATCAGCTCCCAGGCGGGATACGACTGCGCGAGAACGCTGTTGATCGCGGCCGCGATATCCGCTTCATTGTTGTATGCCGGTATGATCACCGAGATGAGGGGCTGCATAGCGTTACCTTTCTTTATGAGGCGGCGAGCTCGTACTGCTCGGATTCTTCAAGGGGCGCGGTCGCTTTCTTCTGCTTCGCGGCTTTCTTCGACTGCGCGAAGCAAATGAATACGAAAATGACAATCGCGACAAACATCGCCTGGAACAGGAAGCCGGACACCAGCTGGTTGGCTTTGGAGTTGTAGTTGATGCCGAGCGTGTTCGTCATGAAGTCCACAACTGTGTCCGTCTGGAAGTACCAGAGCGTGGGCAGCGGCACCAGGATCAGCGTGAAGACCGTGTGGAAAAACGCGTCCAGCTTGCCGGACGGCTTCTCCTCAAACAGAAAGATGAAGAACGGGATGATCAAAAACGTCAGGGAGTAGGAGCTGGACGCCGCCGGGATGTTGAGCATCAGATAGCAGACGAGCAGCACCTGCTGCCAGCGCTTTTTCGCGAAAATAAGCGTGACGGCCGCGATCGCCTCCGTGATCACGCAGAGGACCTTCGCGGGGGCGATCGCGAAGGGGTCGGCCAGGAAAACGAAGTTCTCCACGCTGACGGAGGAGAAATTCAGCGTCGATTTCTTTTCGAACGCGAATTTCAGAATATTCTGGATCAGATTCCTGACGACGCCGCCGTCCGCCGCCGCTGCCGCCGCGCCGACCGCGCCGGGCACGATCGAGGCCGTGGCGACCGCGCCGGGGCGCAGGAACACGACCGCGGGCAGCGCGATGGCCAAAATGCCGTAGACGATCGCGCGGATCGCCATTTTATACTTCTTGTCCAGCAAGAGCAAAATGCCGAAGATCGCGGGATACAGCTTGATGCCGGCCGCGACGGCCAGACAGATAAGCGACAGTTCCCGCAAAAACTTGTTCGCGCTTCTGTAAAAGAAGACGAAAAACGCGGTCGCGATAAACGACAGCATAATGACGTTGCCCCGTTCGATACAGTAGATCGTGGGGTAGCTTACCAGCATGAAGAACGACAGGAATTTCCCGTGGAGCCGCAGCCGCTTATCCAGCTCGAGCGTAGTGAGATAGGCATTCAGAATACGCATGATGACCAGCATGCATACGATGGCGTACAGCACGTACAGCATCATGCAGCGCTGATCGATCTGCAGCAGCAGCCGCTGGCGCCCCTTCAGCTCGACCAGTCTTCGGTCGACGAAGTAGCCAAGGAACTTGAAGAAAAGCAGACAAAGCGGGGGATAGATATTGTTGCGTTCGGTATAGACGTTGCTGTTGCCGGCGTCGCGGATCGTATTGAAGAAGTCCATATACAGATCCGTAGCCTGAAAGTCGCCGAACAGCGTCGCGGCGAACGATTCCCCGTTGGACAGGAAAGCGAAGACCAGGTTGATGACAAAACAGCCGTAGAAAAACAGCATGAAAAACCGGATGTAGCGATACACCGGCGGCTGGTTCAGGACGCTTTCGCCCTTCTTTTTCGCGAACGGCGAACTCATTTGCGCAGATCTGCGATCAGACGGAACGCGGCGCGAAGGATGTCAAAGAAAATTACGATGATTTGTACACCCATGGGGATCCCTCCAGTTTGTAGTCAGAAACACAAAAAGTCATAATAATTATAACAGAAACGGGGCGTTTGTCAAGCCTCGGGAACGGCCGGAAGAAAACTTCCGGCGCGCATCGCGCGTTTCAGGCGGAAACGCGCGTCAAAGACCGCGAGATCCGCGCTTTCGCCGACCGCGATCCTGCCGCACGGCAGCGCGGGGCGCAACGCGTTCGCCGGGACGCTTGTCAGCGCGGCGGCGATCTGCGGCGCGGGAATGCCGAAGTCCGCGAGGCGTCCCGCCGCGTCGGCGACGGAGCAGATGCTGCCCGCGAGCGTTCCGTCCGCGAGCGTCGCCCGTCCGGCGTGAACCGTCACCGGCAGCGCGCCCAGCGCGTAGCTGCCGTCGGGCAGACCTTCCGCCGCCATGGAGTCGGAGATGACGGCGACGCGGCCGGCGCCGATCGAAAAGAGCAGGCGCAGCATGGCCGGATGGATGTGGATCCCGTCGCAGATGACCTCGGCGACCGCCCGGGAATCGGCAAACGCGCCCAGACAGCCCGGCGCGCGCGACGACGGCTGGTTCATCGCGTTGAGCAGATGGGTAAAGTGATCCGCGCCGTGCGCGACAGCGCGCATCGCCGTGTCGTAGTCGCACGCCGTATGGGCGACGGAAACCGTGCCGGGAAAGCGCTCGACCAGCTCGAAGAAGCCGGGCAGCTCCGGCGCCGCGTCCACGACGGTCACAGCGTCGCCCAGCGACAGGACGAAGTCCGCGTCCGGCTTCAGGAGCAGGCTTTCGTCGTGCGCGCCCTTCTTTTCCTTCGAGAGAAACGGCCCCTCCAGCCGGACGCCGCGGATCCGCGCCTCGTCCGGCGCCGCCGCGTGCGCCCCGATGCGACGGACCGCTTCGCGTATATCCGCCGGCGACATCGTCACCAGCGTCGCGACCACGTCTGTGACGCCGCGGGACGCGTACCGGCGCAGCATCGCGCGCAGCCCCGCATCGTCGGCTGTTGCGAAGTCAAAACCGGCGCAGCCGTGGGTGTGGATGTCCACAAGCCCCGGCAGGATCAGCGCGTCCCGGCAGTCGATCGCCGGTCCGTCGTCCGGCAGATCGAAGCCGGCGACCCTGCCTTCCCGCACGATCAGATCCGTTCGCGCAAACGCGCCGTCCAGAAAGACGGAACCGCCTGTCAGTCTCACAGTGAGGCCTCCCTTCACGTTATCAATCGAATGTTAGCACATTTCCGTCCGAAAGGCAAGCGCGGCGCGTTCGATTTGACTGCGGCGGCCGTTGAATTGTGAATATCAGGTAAAATTTTTCAAAAAATATTGCATACGTGCGCTCAATGTTGTATAATAAAACGAAAAATCAATTCCTAAAGAAGGTTTGAAATATGGAAATTGCGGATCTTGCCGCAAAAGCGGTACGCTCGCTCTCCAAACAGAGCGGCAGAAATATGAAGCGCCGGAAGACGGCGCCGCCCATCTCTCCGCACATGATCAAGCACATGGTCAGCGACAACGGCAAATTCGAGGTCGGCTACGCCATGCGCGAGGTCATGCCGGACGACGTGCTGGCGAAGGATTACTGGGTCGCGGGCCACGGCATGGGACACAAGATGGAGGGCGTTCACGACCCCATCACGGCCAGAGCCATGTGGATCGGCTGTCCCGGCAGCGGCGGCATCGTCATGTGCGCGATCGACTGCATCGGTCTGACGGGCGCGGACGTGGACGGCGTGCGCGAGCGGCTGGTGAGCTTTTCCCGCCGGTCGGACTGCCGCAGCATCAATATCAGCGCGACGCACACCCACGGCGGCTTTGATACGCTGGGCTACTGGGGCAAGCTGCCCCGCACCGGCAAGGATAAGGACTATATGGAGCTGCTGTTCTCCTCCATCTGCGAGATCGTGAACGAGGCGTATGACAACCGGACGACCGGCGATCTGTATCTCGGCACCGTCCATGTGCCGGACGCGCAGTACGACAAGCGCGAGCCCATCGTGCTGCACGACACGCTGACCCGCTTCCGCTTTGTCCCGGACGACGGCTCCACGGAGACGTGGTTCCTCAACTTCGCGGCGCATCCGAATACGCTCGGCGGCGACAACCGCATGTGCAGCGCGGATTATCCCTATTATCTGCGCGAGCGCATCAACGCGTCGAAGCCGGTCAATGTGCTGTTCGCGATCGGCGCGATCGGCGCCGTCGATCCCGGCGACTACTGCGACGACGTATATGAGCGCACCCGGATCGAGGGGGAGCGCCTCGGCGACGCCGCGCTTTCGATCGACAACGACCGCAAGCTGGAGGCGCGCATCACAGAGCTGCGCCAGCCCTTCTACATCCCGGCGGACAACGGCGTGCTGGCGTTTCTGGCGAGCCTCAACGTCATGACGAGCAAGCGGTATCCCTACGACAAGGGCGATCTCGGACTCGCGATGAAGACGGAGCTGACGTATCTGAAGATCGGCGATCAGCGCGTACTGCTGCTGCCCGGCGAAAGCTTCCCGGAGACGGTCTACGGCGGCTACGCCTCCGCGGACGTGTCCGCGACAGGACAGCCCGCGAATATCAATCCGCGTCCGCTGTGCGAGATCGCGGGTGACGACGATCTGCTGGTCTTCGGCAATACGAACGACATGACCGGATATGTGGTGCCGCCGAACGATTTCGTGCTGCACCCGACGCAGCCGTATCTGTCCACGGCGCGGGACCGGTTCAACAACCGGCACTATCACGAGACGAATTCGCTCGGGTATTACGCGCAGGAGGCCATCGCAGACACCTTCGCGGCCATGATGGAACGGATCCGCGAGGATGAGTCCCCGGCGAAATAACGCAGGCAATAAAAATACGGAAGCTTCGGTTTTGCGCGCCGAAGCTTCCTTTTGTCGATATCGGATCACAGCACCGCCGTAAAGCAGACCCATTTGCCCTCGTCGCAGTCCGCGGAGATCCTGCCGCCGTGCGCGTCCACGATGGATTTCGCGATGGACAGCCCGAGGCCGTAGCCGCCGGTCTCGCGGGAGCGGGAGGCGTCGCTGCGGTAGAACCGCTCAAAAACCTTTTCTCGATCCGCCTTGCGCAGACCGTCGCCGGTGTTGAACACGCGCAGCACCCGTTTCGCGCCGTCGCTGTTGAGCGAGATGCTGATCAGGCCGCCGTCGTTCGAGTGCTTGATGGCGTTGTCGATCAGGATCGCGGTCAGCCGCGCGATCTCCGGTTCGCTGCCGCGGTAGCGGATGTTCGGCTCGATTTTTTCCTCAAACCGCTTGCCCGCCTCGAAGGCCATCGATTCAAATTCCAGCGCTTTTTTCATCACCGTCCGCGACAGGTCGAATTCCTCCATGGTCAGCGTGCCGGCGGTTTCATCCAGCTTCGCCAGATCCAGCAGGTCGAGCACCATCTCGTTCATCGTGCCGGATTCGGATTTGATATTGGTAAGCCACCGGTTTTCCCCGATCTCCGCTTCGAGCGCGTCCGCATTGGCGCTGATGACGGCCAGCGGCGTCTTCAGCTCGTGACTGGCGTCGGAGATGAACCGCTTCTGCCGGTCAATGGATCGCTCAACCGGCCGCATCGCCCATTTGGACAGGAAGAAGATCAGGATCATCACCATCAGCACGGAAAGCGTCATGACGATGGCTGCTACGTAGATTACGCTGCGCAGCACCGACAGCTGCTGCGTCATATCGACGATGGTGACGGTCGTGTACAGCCCGTTGTCGCTGACGCGGTAGCTCATGCGGCCGTAATAGCCTTCGGGCTGTTCCCGCGACATGATCTTGCGCGACAGGAAGACCTGATCGTTGTAGGTGTAGACGTCCTCCATGCTGGTGTATGTGCTGACCGGTTCGTTGGTGCGGTTGTCAAACCGCGTGTACACGTAGCTGATTTTCTGCGACGCGGGGAAAAAGTCGTCTGTCGCGGCGCTGTCCTCCGTCAAAAGCACGCCGCGCATCTGCTCCACCATGCGCACGTTCTGCTCCGCGGAGAGCAGGACGAACCCGAGCAGCGTCAGGCTCAGCAGCGCGAACAGGATCAGCATGACAAGCGTCATGCTCACCGCGCTGACGAGGATGAATTTGCCGCGGGTGCTGCGTATGGAGCTGCGTTTAAGCTTCCGTGTATTCAAGGTAATATCCGATGCCGCGGCTGGCCTTGATCTTTACGGTCGAACCGATGACGCCCAGCTTTTTGCGCAGGAAAGAGATGTATACCTCGATGCTGTTGTACTCGGCCTCGGTGTCGTAGCCCCAGATCTTTTCGATGAACTCATCCTTGGAGATGATGTTTTTCGGCGCGTACATGAGCATCTGCATGATCTTGAATTCCTTGCCGCCGAGCTTGACGGCCTCCTCGCCGCAGATGAGCTCATACGTGCTCTGGTTGAGCTTGACGTCGCCGAAGGCCAGCTCGTTCGGCGGGATGTCGCCCTTGCGCCGGGTCAGCGCGCGCACGCGCGCCAGAAGCTCGCCCTTGTTGAAGGGCTTCGTCAGATAGTCGTCCGCGCCGGCGTCGAGACCGCGGATCTTGTCGCCGACCTCCGTTCTGGCGGTGAGCAGCATCACCGGAACGCTCAACCCGTGCGCGCGCACCTGCTTGAGCACGTCGATGCCGTTGATTTTCGGCAGCATGATGTCGAGCAAAACCAAATCATAAATGTCGCTGAGCGCGTAATCCAGGCCGTCCTGCCCGTCGTAAACCACATCCACAAAATACTGTTCCTTTTTCAGAATGGCCGCCGTCGCGTCCGCAAGCTGTTTTTCATCTTCCACGATCAGAATACGCATAAATGATCCTCCTTTTTCTTTGTTCGCATCTATCATAATCCGCGGACTTTAATTTAGCTTTAAAAGAGAACCGCCGAGCGCTCGGCGGTCCTGCTTGTTATTCTTCGAGCGGTTCCGCGTCGGCTTCGAGCGGTTCCGCCTGGATCTTCTTCTTTCGCTTGCCGCCCAGGTCGAAATCGTTGAGCCGTCTGCCGAGACCGCCCTCGCTTTCCTCCATCCAGGACATCAGGCTGCGGGAGATGCAGTAGGCGAGCACGCCGGCGCAGATGCCGATGAGCATGCCGCCGATGACGTCGGTGCAGTAGTGGACGCACAGGTAAAGGCGCGTGCACGCGATGAAGATCGAGTAGAGCGGGAACAGCCACTTGATCCCCTTGTTCCGGACCGCGAGCATCAGCGTGATGCCGATCTCAAACGCCGCCGTGGTGTGGCCGCTGGGGAAGCTCTTGTCGCTCTCGACCTCCGCGCCGGCCTCCATGTACCATTGCATGAACTGCTGATCGTTCGCCAGCGACACGTACGGCCGCGGCCGCGCGATCAGCGGCTTGACGATGACGTTTGTGACGAGCGTCCCGATGATGATGGCGAAGAACAGAGCCATGGCCCATCTGCGGTTCTTTTTCCACATGAACATAATGATCGCGAAGACCAGCAGGACGGGGACGAACGGGCTGTCGCCGAGCATGGTCAGGTAGTGGATGACAGGGGTGAGCCAGTCGCGGTGCAGCTTGGAGAACAGCGTGAAGACCTTGTAGTCAAAATCGGCGAAGGTCGTGTTGAGCCACGCGCCCACCGCGGAGATCTTCGTCTTGGCGTCCTCCTCCTGCGAAGCGGCTGCCGAAACGGGTTCCGCTTTCTCTGTCGCCGCCGCGGTGGCAACGACCGCTGGCGTGTCAAACGCGTTTTCCGCGCTTACGGGTTCCGCCATGACCGGGATCTGACAGAGCGCCAGCGCGGTCACGAGCAGGGTGAGCAGGATCGTAAGAATTCGTTTCACAGTAAATTCCTCCGGTAGACATAGATAAAATCATTATAGCAGATTGCGCCCGTGTGTCAAGCTCGATGCACGGATTTTCCGGATGATTCCCTGAAAAGTTTTGATAAATTCAACACTTTGGGGAGTTTTGCGGTTGACAAACGGACGGCGGCGGGAGTATTATAAGAGGCAACAGGACAGGAAAGGACTGATACCCGTGGAAAAACACTACTACCAACCCGAGATCGAATGCGCGTCCCGGGACCAGATCAGAGACTGGCAGGACGAACGGCTCGTAAAGCAGGTGCGTCATGTCTGGGACAACGTGAAGTACTATGCGGATCTGATGAAGAAGCGCGGCGTGGCGCCTGAGGACATCAAGTCCGTGGACGATCTGCACAAGCTGCCCTTCATCTCCAAGGCCGACCTGCGCGACGCGTATCCCTACGGGCTGCTTGGCACCGACCTGAAAAACTGCGTGCGTATCCAGTCCACCAGCGGCACCACAGGCCGCCGTGTCGTCGCGTTCTACACCCAGCACGACATCGATCTCTGGGAGGACTGCTGCGCCAGAGCCATCATCGCCGCGGGCGGCACAAGCGATGACGTCTGCCAGGTGGCGTACGGCTACGGCCTGTTCACCGGCGGCGCCGGCCTCAACGGCGGCTCCCACAAGGTCGGCTGCCTCACGCTGCCCATGTCCAGCGGAAACACCGAGCGTCAGATCCAGTTCATGCGCGATCTGCACGCGACGATCCTGTGCTGCACGCCGTCCTACGCGGCGTATCTGGG
>ONWP01000126.1 GCA_900321595.1 uncultured Eubacteriales bacterium | reverse complement strand
GCAGGGTCTCGGAAATGGGGCGGGTCGGATCCGCCGCGCCGGTCACGCGCATCGCGCCGTATACATAAGCCCGTCCGGACAGGGGGTCGCGGATCGCGCCGCCGATGCAGGTCGCCGCTCCGCCGAAAGGCTCGATCTCCGTCGGGTGATTGTGCGTCTCGTTCTTGAAAAGCAGCAGCCAGTCCTGCGCCTCGCCGTCCACCGTGACGGTGATCTTCACGGTGCAGGCGTTGATCTCCTCGGATTCGTCGAGCTTTTCCAGCTTGCCCTGTTTTTTGAGGTATTTCGCCGCGACGGTGGCCACGTCCATGAGCGTCTGCGGCTTTTTTGTGCCCAGCGCCTCGCGGGCGGCCAGGTATTTTTCATAGGAGGCGCGGATGCGCGTGTCCGCGAAGGTCACGGAGTCGATCACGGTGGTGAAGGTGGTGTGGCGGCAATGATCGGACCAGTAGGTGTCGAGCATGCGCAGCTCCGTGAGCGTGGGGTCGCGGCCTTCCTCGCGGAAATAGTCCCGGCAGACGGCCAGATCGTCCGCGTCCATCGCCAGCGCATAGCGCTTGACCATCGCGGTCAGCGTCTCGTCGTCGCAGTCGATGAAGCCTGTGAGCGTCGGCACGTCCGTCGGCACGTCGTAGACCATGCGCAGCGTTTCCGGCTTTTCGAGGGCGGCTTCGCGGCTTTCCACCGGGTTGATGACGTATTTTTTGACGGCTTCCACATCGCTGTCCGTCAGGTCGCCGCTGAGCACGTAGACCTTCGCCGTACGGATGAGCGGACGGTCGCCCATGGAGATGAGCTGGATGCACTGCGCGGCGGAATCGGCCCGCTGGTCGAACTGCCCCGGCAGGTATTCCGTCGCGAAGACGACGCCGCCTTTCGGATCGAAATCGTCGGTCACGTCGTCAAGCTGCGGCTCGCCGAAAACCGTCATGCGGCAGCGGTCGAACAGCGCTTTGTCGATGTCCTCGGCGTCGTAGCGGTTCAGGAGCCGCACGCCGGTGAGCCGGTCGATCCCCAGCAGCCGGACGCACTCGTCCAGCAGCGTCTGCGCCTCGTGGTCGAGGCCTGTTTTTTTCTCAACGTATACGCGATAGACCATGCTTCACCTCAGCGCTTTCAGCGCCCGCGCGCCGATATCGGAGCGTTTCCGGGCGTTTTCAAAATGAATGGTATCGGCGGCCAGATAGGCGTTTTCGACCGCCGTCCTGAGATCGTTCGCCGTGGCCGTTACGCCCAGCACGCGTCCGCCGGCGGTGACAAGCTGATCCGCCGCGCGTTTCGCGCCGGCGATGAACACCTGCGCGCCGCAGGGCAGCGTCTCCGGCATTTCGATGGGGAAGCCGGTCGCGTATTTCTTCGGGTAGCCGTCGCTCGCGAGGATCACGCAGCAGGCGCTCTGCTCCCGGAATCGCACAAGCTCCGGGGTGAGCGTTTCGTTTCGTACGGCCTGCATGATGGTCAGCAGATCGCTTTCGAGCAACGGCAGCACGACCTGCGTCTCGGGGTCGCCGAACCGGCAGTTGTACTCGATGACCTTCGGACCGTCCGGCGTGATCATCAGACCGAAGTACAGACAGCCTTTGAAGGGGCAGCCCTCAGCCCGCATGGCGCGGATGGTCGGAATGAAGATGGTCTTCATGCAGATCTCCGCGATCTCGGGCGTATAGTACGGATTGGGCGCGACGGTGCCCATGCCGCCGGTGTTGAGTCCCGCGTCGCCGTCGAGCGCGCGCTTGTGATCCATGGAGGAAACCATGGGGACGATCGTTTTGCCGTCGGTAAAGGCGAGGACGGACACCTCGGGGCCGGTCAGGAATTCCTCGATGACCACGCGCGTCCCGCTGTCGCCGAATACGCGTTCCTCCATCATGTCGCGGACGGCCTGACGCGCCTCGTCGCGCGTATTCGCGATGATCACGCCCTTGCCCAGCGCCGGGCCGTCGGCCTTGATGACCACGGGCACGCCGCAGCCGTCCAGGAACGCCAGCGCGTTCTCCGCGTCGTCGAATACCTCGTAGGACGCGGTGGGAATGCCGTATTTCTTCATCAGCTCCTTCGCGAAGGACTTGCTGCCCTCGATGCGGGCGGCCGCCTTGTCGGGACCGAAGCAGGGGACGCCCAGCGCCTCGAGCCGGTCGACGCAGCCCAGGATCAGCGGATCGTCCGGGGTGACCACGGCGAAATCCACGGGGTTGTTCTTCGCGAAGTCGCAGATCCCGTCCAGATCGGTCGCGCTCTTGCCGACGCAGACCGCGTCAAGCGCGATCCCGCCGTTGCCGGGCCAGGCCCAGATCGTCTGTACGGCCGGATTCTCTTTGATCTTGCGGATGACGGCGTGCTCTCTGCCGCCGCCGCCGATAACTAAAATATTCATATGCTCTCCTCAGTGATGGAACAGGCGGATGCCCGTGAATGCCATGACCATGCCGCTGCGGTCGCACTCGTCGATCACGTTCTGATCACGGATGGAGCCGCCGGGCTGGGCGACGTACCGGACGCCGCTGCGTCTGGCGCGGATGATATTGTCCCCGAAGGGGAAGAACGCGTCGCTGCCCAGCGATACGCCGTCGATCGCGTCGAGGTACGCGCGCTTCTGCGCGTTCGTCAGCGGCTCGGGCTGCCGGGTGAAGAGCGTCTCCCACGCGCCGGGCGCCAGCACGTCCTGATCGTCCGCGGACAGATAGACGTCGATGGCGTTGTCGCGCTCGGGGCGCGATACCTCGGGACGGAAGGGCAGCGCGAGCACCTGCGGATGCTGCCGCAGCAGCCAGTTGTCGGCCTTGGAGCCGGCCAGCCGCGTGCAGTGGATGCGGCTCTGCTGCCCCGCGCCGACGCCGATCGCCTGACCGTCCTTGACGTAGCAGACGGAGT
>ONWP01000092.1 GCA_900321595.1 uncultured Eubacteriales bacterium | reverse complement strand
CAGTATTCATAGCGTTTTCATAACTGTTGAATCCCGGCGTATCTTCCCGATCATAAACCGAAACGGAATAGTTTGTCAGCTGCTCAAGCTGCAGCTGCGCCAGATGAATCTTGGATTCGTATTCCGAAAGCTGCGCTTCGGCCTTTGCTTTCGCTTCGTTCAGCTGTGTTTTAGCCTTTTCGAGATAGGTGCCGGCGCTCGCGAGCGCGGTTTTCAGCGCGTCAAGCTTCTGCGTCGCCTCTGATTGCTTGAGCATCAGCTCGACCTGTCCGACGGAAAGCTTGTCCTTGGAGCCCTGCAGCGTTTCGTAAAAGGTGTTCAGCCCTTCGTATGCAGCGTTGAGCGCCTGGTCCGCGGCTTCATATTCCGCCTTGCGCGCATTCAGGGCGGCTGTCGCCGCGTCGAGCTGGGCCTTGTATTCGGTGAGACTGTTCTGCTGCTGCGTCAGCTGCGCCTGATAAGAGGCAAGCAGCGCCTTCTGCGCCTCGAGCTGCGGCTTCATATTGTCCGCGGCTTCTGTTGCTAGGCTGGTGGCTGTCAGACCGGCGATCGCGTCGTAAAGCTCCGGGTTGACGGCACGCAGCGTCTGCAGCGCGCTGTCAAGCTGTTCATTGGTAGCCTTCCCGGCGCTCCAGGCTTCGATCTGCTGGAGCGTCTCGTCTGCGGAATTGACAAGTGCCTGCGTCTGGTCAACCATCGCCTGCGTAGTCGCGACCGTACTGGCCATCCGTTCGATCGTGTTGTTGATCTCATCGAAAGCGGCCTGCGCCTGCTCCAGCTGCTTGCCCTTTTCCTGCTGTGCCGAGCGCGCGTCTTTATATGCCTGCATATTGCGGTTATACTCGTCCACAGCGGCCGTATAGTTTGCTGTACCCGTATTAAACGCGTTCTCGGCGAGTCCGAGCTGTTTGGCCGCCTCCGCTGCGGCTTCATTATAGACGCCTTCCGGGTCGTCGACATATCTCTGATACTTCTGAACCAGCTCCTGCGCAGGCTTCAGCTGTTCATCGATCGCCTTTCTCGCTGCGTCAAGCGCCGCCTGTCCCTGCGCGATTTGCGCGGGGATCGTTCTCTTCAAATCTTCAACGCGAATCGTGACGCTGCCGCTGACGCATTTCTCAACGCGTTCGCCCAATGTTTTGATATACTCGTCATACCGATCGGAATCGGGATCCATGTTTTCGGTTCCGTCGGCCTTGATGTAAGCTTCCGAATAGTATTCGGTGCTGAACGCCTCCTTCGGCACATAGATGAATGTACCGATCTTACCGCTTCCGACAAGACTGTTCCCGCGTTCGAAAGAAATATAGTACGGCGTTCTGATGACGCCGACGATTTTAAACTCTGTCGCGCTCATAACAGACAGATCTGTGTTGGAATCCGCAGTCAGGCGGATATAATTCCCGATCTGATAGGAATCCGGCGTACTCAATTCGTTTTCATCGACAAGGCATTCATACTGATTCTGCGGCAGATTTCCTTCGATCAGGGTCGGTCTGTTGATAAAATTGACATCGTCCGCGCCGACGAGGAAGGCGTTCATCATATTGATGTCCAGACTGTACGCGCGCACACTGATCTGTGAGCCGTCAATATCGATCTCGGGCTGACCGTTTACAAGCACCATCGCGTCCACAAATTTTGAACCCTGCACGCTCTTTACATCAGGCAAATTGCGAATGGAGGCAATATCCTGATCTGTCAGCCCGGCCGTTGACAAAACGCGAAGATCCATCAGGTTGTTTTCCCTGAAATACTCCTGCGCTGTCTTGCGCATCGACGGCACCGTCACGCGGACGCCGACAAAGAAACCTGCCCCAAGCGCGACGATCGCGATGATGGAAATAAATCGGTTAAAGCTTTTGCGGATCGCCCGCAAAATATCGGTCAATAGGGAAGCACTCAAGGTTTCAGTCCTCCGTTACCATTCGATACGCGATACGGGAAGAGGCCGGTCATTCAATTCGATTTTGCTTACGTGACCGTTTTTCATCGTTATGATGCGATCAGCCATAGGCGTGACGGCAAGGTTATGCGTAATGATAATGACCGTCATGCCTGTTTCATGACAGGTTTTTTGCAGCAGATCCAGGATCTGCCGGCCTGTCGCGTAATCGAGCGCGCCAGTCGGCTCGTCGCAAAGGAGGATCTTTGGGTTTTTCGCAAGCGCTCGCGCGATCGCGACGCGCTGCTGTTCGCCGCCTGACAGCTGTGAAGGGAAATTGTTCAGCCGGTCGCCGAGTCCGACGCCCTCCAGGATTTTGGCCGGATTGAGCGCTTTATCACAGATCTGCGTCGCAAGCTCCACGTTTTCAAGCGCGGTCAGGTTCGGGATCAGATTATAGAACTGAAAGACAAAGCCAACGTCGTAACGGCGATACTCCGTCAGTCGCCGTCCGTTATATCCGCTGATCAATTCGCCGGCGATACGAACGCGCCCGTCGTTGCAGGCGTCCATTCCGCCGAGAATATTCAGGACCGTCGTTTTACCGGCGCCGCTGGGGCCGACGATCATGCAGAGCTCGCCCTGCTCAATGGAGAATGTGACGTTTTCCGCCGCATTGATCGTCACTTCGCCCATCCGGTACGTTTTGTAAACAGATTCTACCTCAATAAAGCTCATGCTGCTCCTCCCGTCAATCGCTGTAATAGAGCTCGTTAAGCACACGCGACGCTATCGGCGCTGCGTATGTCAATCCGCCGCCGCTGTCCTCAACAACAACGACGATCGCATACGGAAAATCGTCCTCATTCGAGAATCCGGCAAACCATGCCGTGGATTTTTCATTGTCTTTTTCCGCCGTACCGGTCTTGCCGCACATCGTAACGTCGCCGAACATATCGTCGCCGTAATAATCTGAAACGTCGCTGCGCAGCAGATCCCGCAGATCGGACGCCGTGTCGGGGTTCAGAGCGATCTCGGAATCGACCGCCTGCGTTTCATAGATCTTTTTGCCGTTGCCGTCGTCCGCGTAGTTTACAAAATAGCCCTGCTTACAGGTGCCGCCATTCGCGATCGCGCACATGAAGTTGAGAAACGCGTAGGGGTTGACAAGCGTCGTCGATTGACCGATCCCGGCCCAGCCGAGTTCAGACTGCGGATTTGTCACGCCCGGATTGAACATACCCGAAACGGTTCTGATCCTGTCTGTCGTCAATACCGACCGGTCAAGCCCGGCTTTTACAAACGCGGCATTCAGATTTTCCAGCCCGACGCGTTCGGCGATCTGTGCAAACGCGACATTGCAGGATTGATTCAGCGCTTCCCGGAACGTGACCTCGCCATGCACGTCGTGGCAGATCACGTCGCCGTCGGCGGTATGATACGTTCCGTCGCAGTAAAACGTCATATCCCACGGGTCGTCCAGATTCTCCAGCGCGGCCATCGCTGTCACGCATTTGAAAACAGATCCCGGCGTATAGAGACCGCCGAACAGACGGTTGATGTAAATGCCGTCGTACACATTGTCCTCGTTCTCTTCGATCGCCTCTGTCGGCTTATCGTAAATATCATAAGAGCGGCTCGACGCCAGACAGACGATTTCGCCCGTCTTATAATTCTGTACGCCGACGCATCCCTTGTATCCATCCAGAAGATCGTACGCAAGCCCGCAGAGTTTTGCGTCAAGCGTCAGCCGAATGGAATTGTTCGCGTTCTGATTGATCCCGTAAACGACGCTGTAGCCGCAAAGCTCCTTTCGGAACGTATCCTGTAGCCCGCCGTCGATAAAGCCCGCGTCGTCGCCGATCACATGGAGAAGCGCCTTGCGGATCGAGCTGTCGTCCGCGTAGATGCGCTCACCGTCAACGGAGGTCGCCAGCGTCATTCCGTTCTTGTCAATGATATTGCCAGCGTTCTTCAAAACACCCGCGTCAAACAGGTGGTCGTTGATTGAGTGAAGTGCGTACTCCTCCGCATGGGAAAACATCGACCACATGAGGATGTCCGTCGCAAGAAGCATAACGACTGCGGCGATCACCACGACCAGAATGCGTTTATTGATCGTTCTCATCTGCGCGAGCCTCCCGGTCTGTTGATTTTGATGCCGTACGCGCGGGTATCGGCGGCTTTGATAAACGCGATCAATCCCCAGGAACAGATCATGCTGGAACCGCCCTGGCTCACGAACGGCAGTGTGACGCCTGTCAGTGGAAGAAAGTCTGTGACGCCGAAAACGTTCAGCGCCGTCTGAACAAGAAGCATGCCGGCCGCTGCGCAGGATGCGATGGTAAAGAACGAGGATCGCGCGTATCTCGCGTTAAACGCGGCGCCAAGCGCGATAAGGCAGAACACGATCACGATCAGAAATCCGGTCAGCATGCCGAGCTCTTCACAGACAAGACAGAAGATCAGATCCTCGCTTGCGGCAAAGACGTCCCGCAGGTACCCGTTGCCGATGCCGATTCCGAAGAATCCGCCGCTTGCAGCGTACACGAGCGATCTTGTCTGCTGGTAACCGCCCTCATTGATGTATTGCCAAATGTGCCGATAAGTCTTGAAACGGTCTAAAATGTATGACTTCAGCATCAGAATTATGATACCGCCGATCAGAGCCGCCGCACAGATCATAATGATGGTTCGATAGTCGCCGGACCGCATAAACGCCATGATCAGGAACGCGGAAAAGAAAATCAGCGCAGTTCCGAAATCGCCCATCAGCCCAAGCAGACCGACGCATGAGACGGCGAACAGAATATACAAGGTCAGACTTCTCGTTGACTGGAGCTTGTCAAGCGTTGCAGCGCCGACGTAGATGAACGCCATCTTCACGAATTCGGAAGGCTGGATCGAAAGACCGCCAATATAGATCCAGTTTTTCGCGCCGTTTGTGTAACGGGCAAAGACAAGCGTAAACGCGAGCAGCCCGACCGCGGCAAACGCCATCGGCAGGCGCATCGCCGCTGTTCGGGTCGTGCTTTTCATAAACTCGATCATAAAGACAAACACACCGAGCCCCAGAATGATCGCCGCAAACTGTGTTTTCGCGACGCCGGGGGAGATGCTCGCCGTCAGAAACAGGCTGATACTTGACAGCGCGAACGCGATCAGCTCCACACTGACATGCCGATTCATCACGATGCCGACCACAACATAATATACCCATTCTATTGCGATCAGAACGCCGAAATAGATGAAAAACTCTACAAAGTGTTCTTCATCGTCCCGGAGTACCATATAACTCAAGATGACCTGATACGCCGTAATACAAATCAATACGGTCATGCTGATGAGACCGTACATACTGCCCGGGCGTCCGAAGTACATCTTCGTATTCTTTGTCGTTTCCAATTTGCTCTTCCTCTTCAGGGTCTCTTGCTTCGCCGGATCTCATCCGGTGTGCGCTGACGATACGTTCTGCCGACTGTCTGCTGATTCGGCGGCTGCCGGTATTGCTGCTGCGCGGGCGGCTGCCGATATTGCTGCTGCGGTTGAGTCGGCATTTGCTGACCGGGCTGCTGCTGTGCGCGCTGGCGCTGCGTCGTATACTTGCGGCGGTATTGCGGGCGTGCGCCGGCGTCCGGCTGCCGCGTGCGCGGAACGACTGTCTGTTGGGTCGTAACAGCCGTTGAATAGAAAATAAACTCTACATTGCCGAAACGCACCAGATCGCCGTCGTGCAGATCCGCCTTTTTATCGATCTTCTGTCCGTTGACTTCAACGCCGGCTGTGGAATTCGTATCAAAGATCATCCAGCTTTTTGATCGCATGGACAGCACCGCATGAAATCGCGACACGCTCGGATCCGGCAGCGCGATGTCGCAGGTCGAGGATCGGCCGATCGACGTCTCGGCGCGGGAAATATCAAGAATATGCCCGGTCTCACCGTCGACCAGGCTTGCGCGTATCGTTCGTTTTGCGGGCCGGATAAACAGAGACAGAACGCAGACCAGCAGCGCAAAGGCCAAAAGCAGAAACAGCACGGCCTGGATCGGAACGCTGTTAAACGCTTCAAAATACATCAACAATCACCTAATTATATTTTAACAATAAAAGCGCGGAATGTCAACCTGTCCGGGCAATTCTGTAAGCATGAAAAGATTTGTGTTGACTACAGCGCAATAAAGCGCTATAATTTATGGGAATTCGTTATAAAGGGGATAAAATTTATGTCTGTTGAAAAACTTTCTTTCGGAGCGCTGTCCGCAGGCGAATCCGTCGAAAAATACGTGATCACGAACAAGAGCGGCGCGAAGGTCTCTGTGATCACATACGGCGCAACGATCGCAGAGCTCTTCGTCCCTGACAGAAACGGGAAAACGGAAGACGTGCTGCGCAGCTTCGACGATCTGGAGGGCTTCGTGGAGCGATGCAATTATCAGGGGATGACAGTCGCGCCATACGCGAATCGCATCGCGAACGCGAAATTCACGCTGAACGGATCAGAGTATTCGCTGATTCCCAACGAAAAAGGCGTCACAAATCTGCACAGCGCAGGCGAACTGAGCCGCCGCGTATGGTCTGCAGAGATCGTTGACGATCACACCGTTCGTATGACCATCGCGCGAAAAGACGGCGTCGGCGGCTTCCCGGGTGACATGACCTTCTCTGTATCGTTTACTTTAACAGACGAAAATGAATTGAAGATTGAATACAACGCAGAAACCAATGCGGATACCTATATCAATCCGACGAATCATGCGTATTTCAATCTGGCCGGACAGGATTCCGACACGAACGCGGATCACCTGATCCGGATCGAAGCCGATTGCTTTACGCCTGTCGACGCATTCAGCATTCCGACCGGCGAACTGAAGAGCGTGGACAGCACGCCTTTTGACCTGCGCGCCTTTACCAGAATCGGCGATCACATCGACGACTGCGAACAGCTTGCGCTCACAGGCGGTTACGACCATAATTTCTGCATTCGCGGCTTCGACGGCACCCTGAGGCTCTGCGCCACGGTGAAGGAGCCCGGTTCCGGCCGCATGATGGAGGTTTTGACAGACCTGCCGGGCGTTCAGTTCTATGCCGGCAACTTCCTGGCCGGCGCGCTCGGAAAAGGGAATAAACCGCTCAACAAGCGGTGCTCCTTCTGTCTGGAGACCCAGTTCTATCCGGATACGCCGAACCACCCGAACTTCCCGTCCTGTCTTGTCAAAAAAGGCGAAACATTCCGCAGTACGACTGTCTACCGCTTTACCACATTCTGAAATCATGAGGTGAATACCATGACCGACTCTAAATCACGCGTGGTCGTTCTGGGCGTCAGCAGCACCGGCGAACAGATTCCCGCTGCCGCCGGTCGAATCTCCACACAGCCCGGGAACGCTCTGGAAGTCTTCTCTCAGTCGCAGGACGCGCAAAAGAACGCAAAACTGATTCGAAAAGTTACGCTTTCCGGGCACAATTCCACAGTGGAACACACCGTGCTGAATCTCGCGTTCAACGACGTTTCCGTCTTTGTGGAACAGTATGTGATCGAATACAGACTGGCCTCCTATACTGTGAAATCACGCAGATATGTGGATTTCTCCGATCAGGGGTATTATCTGCCTGAATTCACAGAAGAACAGCGGCAGGTATTTGTCAGTTTTGTTGACAGTCTGTTTGTAAAGTATAATCACTTTACTGAGCAGGGTATACCGAAAGAGGACGCAAGGTTTTTGCTTCCATACTGTTTCAGGAGCAACTTCTACTGCACGATAAATGCAAGAGAATTACTTTACATGTTGCGGGACATGCTGTACGGCCGCGGAAGCCGTTTTGCCGAGCTTCTTTCCCTTGGTGAACAGCTCAGAGCGCAGCTCGAAGAGCGGCTGCCCGGTATTATGACGGATTTTGAGTCGCGCAGCAGGCACGGATTTGACATGCCTCAATTTGACGATCTGCTGAAAAAAGACAGTATCGAGCAGTCGGAGACGTTGCCGTCTGTCACTTTGGTGACCGCGACGAAGGACGCTGAAAGAACGGTCATAACGGCCGCGCTGACGGAACAGGAGATTCCATTATCAGCTTTCCCGTTTGACGATGCTGGCGCTGTAAAGGAAGCGATCCGCCGGATCGAATCCTCAACGCGGCCGAGGGCGTTGGAGACTGCGGTCTATACGTTCTATCTTCACGGCGTATCGCTGCCGGCGCTGACGCATTTTACAAGACATCGCATCCAGTCGCTCTCCATACCGTCTCTGGATCGTACGGTCGCCGGCGCTTATATCTTGCCGAGCTCAGTGGAAGCTGCCGGTTTGGCGAATGATTATCGTAACGCGTTTGAGGATTGCCGCCGTGTTGCATCGGAACTGCGCGCAATGGGCGTTCCGGCTGAAAAGCTCGTCTATCTGCGCATGAGCGGAACGACGATCGATTTCACCCTGACGATGAACGCGCGGGAACTGCTGCATTTCATGAAGCTGCGCACCTGTAACCGCGCACAGTGGGAGATTCGCGAGATCGCGACGGAAATGCTGCGGCAGCTGCGCGCCGTTTCGCCCGCGATCTTCGACTGGTACGGCCCGAGCTGTTACATCGCAGCCTGCCCCGAGGGACGGCTGTCCTGCGGCAGACAGGCTGACGTCAAGGTATTTTTCAACAATTTGAAGTAATATTGGCTTCGAGGTGGATCATGAAAGACGAAATCAGGAATCGCAATGTTCGCATGCTGTACAAAGCGTTTCTTGCGTTGGAAAATGAAGAGGAATGCGAGGCGTTTCTGGCTGATCTGTGTACGGACGCTGAAATCAGCGCCATGGCGCAGCGCCTTGCCGTGGCGGCAATGATCGCCGACGGCAAAAAATACGATGAGATCGCGGAGGCGACCGGTTCCTCTCCGGCCATAATCAGCCGCGTGAAGCGCTGTATGCATAATTATGAAAAAACCGGGATCCTGGACAAGATCAAGTCATGAGTTATGAAGCCTTTGCCCGCGTTTATGATCAATTGACGTTTAACGTCGATTATGCAGGGTATGCTTCGTTTATCCATACCTGTCTGCTGGCGCACAACGTGCGCGACGGTTTGGTTTTGGACGCGGCCTGCGGCACCGGCTCGATCGACGTTTTTCTGCGTGAGCTGGGATATGACATGATCCTCGCCGATGATTCCCGCGATATGCTGATGGAGGCCTCCGCGAAGGTACCGGGTGCGCTGCTTCTGTGTCAAAGCATGACCGCGCTCGATCTTTACGGTACGGTTCGCGCATGCATCTGTACGCTGGACAGCGTCAATCATCTGCCTTCTGCCCGGGATGTTCGAGCTTTTTTTGAAAAAATCAGCCTGTTTACGGAGCCCGGCGGCGTTTTCATTTTTGACGTCAATACGCCCTACAAGCATCGAGAGATCCTCGGCAATCGCACCTTCATATATGATCTGCCGGATGTGTACTGCGTTTGGCAGAATCATTATGAAGAAACGGATCATGCCGTAGGGATCGCGCTTGATTTCTTTGTGAATGCGGACGGAAAATATACACGCTATCATGATTCATTTCGAGAGATCGCGCATGAACCGGATGCAATCTCCGCGCTGCTGCGGGATACCGGCTTTAAAGACGTCACGATCTGCTCCGATTTAGACGGCACACGATTTGACGGCCGCGACTGCGAGCGGCTGTACTTCTGCGCCACAAAAGAGTAAAGGAAAACGTACATGGGAAGAATTATACGATGCATCACGTCTGACGGAACCGTTTCCGTTATGGCATGCGACTCGACTGATATCACAGCACGGGCAAAATCCATTCACAACACAACGAACGTCTGCACCGCAGCGCTCGGACGCGTTTTAACGGCGGCGTCCATGATCGGCAGCATGCAGAAGGATGATGAAGACTCCATCACGATCCGATTCGCCGGCGGCGGCCCCGCAGGCATGGTGACCGCGGTCGCGAAAGGAACCGGCAACGTAAAAGGCGATATCGACAATCCGGACGCAGACGTCCCGAAACGGGCAGACGGCCATCTGAACGTCGGCGGCGTGATCGGGCGAGACGGCACGATGGTCGTCATCAAGGATATGGGGCTGGCAAAGCCTTATATCGGACAGATCCCGATCACGACCGGCGAAATCGCGGAGGATATCACGTCGTATTATGCCGTCAGCGAGCAGACGCCGACTGTCTGCGGGCTCGGTGTGCTCGTCGCGCCGACCGGCGAAGTCATCGTATCCGGCGGTTTTCTGATCCAGCTGCTGCCGACGGCGGATGACTCGATCATCGACCGCGTTGAGGCGGATATACAGAACCTGCGTCCCGTTACCGCAATGCTGTCTGACGGTCTTACACTTGAAGAGATCTGCAAGTCCTTGCTGCCGTCCTTCGAGATCGAGCCGTTGCGGGAACTGCATCCTCAGTATAAATGTGAGTGCTCAAGGGAAAAGACAATGAATATGCTCCTGACGCTCGGAAAAAAGGAGCTTGGAAAGATGGCGTTTGACAGTACAACGGAAGTCGTCTGTCATTTCTGCGGGACGAAATACCGCTTTACGTCAGAAGAGATCCTGCGTTTACAGTCGCTGTGCGACGAGAATAAAAACCAAAATAAGGGAGAATGATATGGCAAATCCGGTCATGTGTTCAAAATGTGGCGAACGGCCAGCGGTCGTTTTTATATCAAAACCAGATCCCGCAAGCCCCAACGGCAGACAGCAGCAGGGACTTTGCATCAAATGCGCCATGAAAGAGAACATGGGGCAGATCAAGCCTTTGCTTGACCGCATGGGAATGACAGAGGAGGATCTCGAGGAAGCCAGCGATCAGATGAATGAAATGCTGGGCGATATGGATCTTTCGCAGGGATTCCAGCCCGGCGGCGCGATTCCGTTTCCGTTTTCATTCGGCCAGCAGAACGCGGCGAACAACGCGCTTGGCGAACAGCCCGCTGAATCGGCGCAGAAGGAGCAGAATACAAGCAAAAGCCGACGCGAAAAAAAGAAAGAGAAAAAAGAACGCAAGTTCATCAGCCTTTACTGCACCGATCTGACGAAGAAAGCGAAAGACGGTCAGCTGGACAACATCATCGGACGCGACGATGAGATCTACCGGGTGACGCAGATCCTTTGCCGCAGGACAAAGAACAACCCGTGTCTGATCGGCGAGCCCGGCGTCGGAAAAACCGCGATTGCGGAAGGGCTTGCCCTGCGCATTGCGCACGATGAAGTCCCCGCGAAGCTGGCGGGGAAGGAGATCCAGCTGCTGGATCTGACCGCGCTTGTTGCCGGCACGCAGTTCCGCGGGCAGTTTGAGTCCCGCATCAAGGGCCTGATCGACGAGATCAAAGCCGACGGCAATGTGATCCTCTTTATCGACGAGGTGCACAATCTGGTCGGCGCCGGCGACGCGGAAGGCTCCATGAACGCTGCGAACATCCTGAAGCCCGCGCTTTCCCGCGGCGAGATTCAGGTCATCGGCGCGACAACGTTCAATGAATACCGCAAGTACATCGAAAAGGATTCAGCGCTGGAACGCCGCTTCCAGCCCGTAAAAGTCGAAGAACCCTCGATCGAATCCGCCTACAAAGTACTTCTCGGCATCAAGAAGTACTATGAGGATTATCACCGCGTCACCATCTCCGACAGTCTGGTCTATAAGGCCGTCACACTTTCGGAACGCTATGTCACGGACCGATTCCTTCCGGATAAAGCCATCGATTTGCTTGACGAGGCATGCACATGCGCGAATCTTCGCAACAAGGCGATCAGCGAGCACGAGCTGGCGCAGGCGCGTCTTGCGGAGCTGACGGCTGAAGAAGAAGCGCTGATGCAGACGGAGGAGGATCAGGAGCCGGATTACGAGGCGATCGCGCGGCTTCGTCAGGAAAAGGTTTTGCTTGAGAGCAAGATCAGCGTTCTTTCCGAACAGGCAAAAGACAACGGCGTAACCGAGGACGATCTCGCGAAAGTCATCAATCTCTGGACGGGAATCCCGGTTCGCAAGATCATCGATTCCGATCTGGATAAGCTGTCTGATCTCGAAGCGCACATCAAAGAGCGGATCATCGGGCAGGATGAAGCGGTTCGTCTGGTGGCCGCCGCGATCAAGCGCAACAAGGTACAGATCAATCCGCAGCGCAGACCGGCGTCCTTCATCTTTGTCGGACCGACCGGCGTCGGCAAGACCGAATTGGTAAAGGTTCTGTCGCAGGAGCTGTTTGACACGCCGGAAACGCTGATCCGTCTGGATATGAGCGAGTTTATGGAAAAGCACAGCGTTTCGCGCCTGATCGGCTCTCCGCCCGGTTATGTGGGCTATGATGAAGCCGGTCAGCTGACGGAAAAGGTTCGCCGGAAGCCGTACAGCGTCATTTTGTTCGACGAGATCGAAAAGGCGCACCCGGACGTGATGAATATCCTTCTGCAGATCCTTGACGAAGGAAAGACCAGCGACGCGCAGGGGAGAGTCGTCAACTTCGCGAATACGGTTATCATCATGACTTCAAATGCCGGCAGCAACCGCAGAACAGGCGCGCTCGGATTTGACAAGAACGCACAGGAAAACACAGACGAGCAGGTCATGCGAGGACTGAAGGAGTTCCTGCGCCCGGAATTCATCGGCCGCGTGGATGAGGTCGTGGTTTTCCACGCGCTGTCGCGTGAAAACTATATTGATATCGCAAAGCTTCTGATCTCAGATCTGGAACCGGGCCTCAAGGACAAGGGCATCCGGCTCACTGTCGAACCCGGCGTCGCGGAAAAGATCGCAGACCGGGCTACCGGCGGTGAACGAGGCGCCCGCGACATCCGCGTTGAGATCCGCAGACAGATCGAAGATCCGATCGCGAATCTGATTATTGACAACCGCGGAACACCGATCGATGAGATTCGCGTCTGCTTACAGAATGACGCGATCAAATGCGGGATCGTTTCAGCGTAAATTTACAAAATCAATTGACAAGACGCATCAGATTGGTGTAAAATAAACAAAAAACCGGAGTGTGATCGCATATGAACAGGAAAGTGAAATACGTCCTCTCGCTGGATCAGGGAACCACCAGTTCACGCGCCATCATCTTTGACCATAACGGTCAGATCGTTTCCAAAGCGCAGTATGAGTTCCCGCAGATCTATCCGAAGGCCGGCTGGGTCGAGCACGACCCGGAGGAGATCCTCAGAAGTGAGTACAGAGCCATTGCCGACACACTGATCGACGGCAAAATCGAAGCGAAGGAAATCGCCGCGATCGGCATCACAAATCAGCGCGAGACAACGATTCTCTGGAACAAAAACACAGGCAAGCCCGTCTATAACGCCATCGTCTGGCAGTGCCGCAGGACTGCCGATATCGCGAAGCAGATCATGGCGAACGAAGAGTTGACTCAGTACATCAAGGAGCATACCGGTCTGATCGTGGACGCGTACTTCTCCGCGACAAAGATCAAGTGGATCCTTGACAACTGCCCGGAAGCGAAGAGCCTTGCGGCTACCGGCGAGCTTCTGTTCGGCACGATCGAAACCTGGCTGATCTGGAACCTGACCGGCGGAAAAGTTCACGTCACGGACTATTCGAACGCATGGCGCACGATGCTGTTTGACTGCGACGCGCTCTGCTGGGATAAGAACATCTGCGACGCGCTCGGCATCCCGATGTCCATCCTGCCGAAGGTCGTACAGTCCAGCGAGGTGTACGGGGAAGTCGCGGAGGGCATCCCGGGACTTGAATCCCTCGCGGGCATCCCGATCGCCAGCGCGATCGGCGATCAGCAGGCAGCGCTCTTCGGTCAGGCCTGCTTCCGTCCCGGTCAGGCAAAGAACACATACGGAACGGGCTGCTTCCTGGTCATGAACACAGGCGGAAAACGCGTGGTGTCAAAGAATAATCTGCTCACTGGCCTTGCGTGGGGGATCGACGGAAGAGTCGAATACTGCATCGAGGGTTCAGCGTTTAACGCTGGCGCCGTGATTCAATGGCTTCGCGACGAGCTCAAGCTGATCAAATCCGCGCCCGAATGCGACCGTCTGGCGGAAAGCGTCCCGGATTCCAATGGCGTCTATCTG
>ONWP01000136.1 GCA_900321595.1 uncultured Eubacteriales bacterium | reverse complement strand
GTCATCCCCGCGACAGGGCATTTTGCTGCCCGTCCAACAGAAGAGGTTATTACGGAACCAACAGTCAATGCTCCGGGTAAAAAGCGTATCGTTCAGAAATGCGCTGTTTGCGGAGAAGTATTAGCGAATCAAACAGTGCTGTTGCAATCGACAGACACTGCTAATTGCGATCACAGTAACCACCTTTATCTGTGGGATTTTGAGGATCCGGACGATTTTAATTTCGCACACTCTAATAACGGCATATATGAAGAGACGGGAACAAACGAAATCGATGCTGCCTCCTATCCGCAGATGGTTTCCACCTATGGAAGAGGCGCGGAAGTCGAAGCAGAGATCGTCAGCAATATCGATGGAATTACCCTCGGCGGCAATCATGTGCTGCGGCTTGACTATGACTTTACGCAGGAGAGCGGCGCCGCCAACAATGTGGGCACAACAGGCTGGCAGGGCAGCCCCACAGAAGGAACATGTTTCGGTGTTACCGATGACGTGCAGTTGAATGTTCCAAGCGTCCCCAAGCTGATCGGCGCATGGGTCTACGCGCCCGAAGGCACGCCCAATCTGTGGATGCGCGCCCGCTACGGCTTCAACGGCAACGTAATGCAATTCGACTTTACCAAGCAGCGTAAAGACGCGGCCGACGGCATCGGCGGCATCAACTGGACGGGCTGGAAGTTTGTTACGGCTGATCTTCCGAACAACGGCGTCGGCGAGTTCAGTCTGAAGAAGGGCGAGCTGATCCGACTGCTGGCGCTTTCTGCAGGCGCGACCGGCAACGAGAACGGCTGGTGGAGCGTCACAGGCGGCTATGAGACCGACGCGGAAGGCAATACCGTCTACGCTACGGATGAAAAAGGGGATCAGGTGCCTGTGCTTGCGAAGCGCAGACTGGAACAGTCTGAGATCAAGGGCAGCTTGTATTTTGATGATATCCAGTTTCTTTATGAAGATGTAACAAATGAAAACATCTGCATTTTCCCCACTTGTTGTGATGATGGGAAAAGAATTTCCTATGTGAAGTGTTCAATTTGCGGAGAGATACTTAGCGAAAAGACTGAAATAATTCCCGCAACAAATAATCACGTTAAAGGCAATAGTGTGGAAACGATTGTCGTTTCTCCCACTTGTGTTGAACCTGGAGAGAAATTGGTATCGGACTTCTGTGCTGTTTGCGGAGTAAACCTGTCTGAATCAACAGTCGTTATTCCCGCTACTGGTAATCATATATCAGGCGATCCAATCGAAACGATTATTAATGCGCCAACCTGCGTCGCGGCAGGTGAAAAGAAATATACGACGGTCTGTACAGTGTGTGGTGAAATCCTGGACGAAACGACAGAAAATATTCCTCCGACCGGAGAACACACTCCCGGCGAGCCTGTTACGACTCGCACGGCAGCGACCTGCACGACAGACGGGGAAGAGCGTACGGTGACGAAATGCACAGTTTGTGGTGAAGTTCTCGATCAGCTGGTCAAGGTGTTCCCCGCCGGGCATAAGCTCGTCCTTGTTCCCGCCGTCGCGCCGACCGCGACGAATGAGGGCAAGATCGAATACTATATCTGCTCCGTCTGCAGCAAATGCTTTGCCGACGCGAACGCGTCGAATGAGATCGACGAGGCTTCCGCGATCCTTCCCAAAACAGAAGAGGAACAGCAAGACAAATGTCCCTACTGCGGCAAAATGCACACCGGGACATTCGGCTCGATCGTGAGATTCTTCCATCAGATCCTCTATTTCTTCCGCAATCTCTTCGGCGGCTGATTGATAACATAATCCGCGGGTCGGCGAAAGCCGGCCCGCGGACGCATGTGATTCAGATCAGCTCGGCGGTCTTCTCCGCGAGGTACAGGGGGATGTTCGTGATGCGCCCGTCCCGGCGATACCCCATCCGGGAGAAGCGGATCGCGCAGGGCGGGTCGAACTCGTCGATAAACCGCTTGAAGGACGGCGCGGACTTGTCGGAACCGGCTTTGACCTCCACGGGAACGACGTCCGCCCCGACCTGCAGCAGGAAGTCGATCTCCCGGTTCGGCTCGGCGAAGTAGCGCGGTTCGACGTCGAACCGGCCCTTAAGCTGCTGCAGGACGAAGATTTCCGCCAACGGCCCCTTGAACTGGAAATCCGCGTTCATCACGATCGCCCCGTTGTCGATCCCCGCCATGCTCTTGAGCAGCCCGGCGTCGAACAGGTAGAGCTTGAAGTGCTCCGGCTTGTCGAACGCCGCGAGCGGATGCTCCGGCTTCGAGACGTTGTTGACGCGGTTGACGAGGCCGGAGGAGACGAGCCACTCGACGGCCTCCTCGAATTCTCTGGCTCTGGCGCCCTTGCGCACAGCGCCGTAGATAAATTTTTCATTGGGCTTCGCAAGCTGCGACACGACGCTGCGCCAGACCTGCAGGATGCGCCCCGCGTTCACCCGCGCGTTGTGCTTGGAGAAGTCGTTTTCATAGATCGTGATCAGCTCGCGTTGGATTCGCGCCACGGCGCCTGCGTCCCGCGCGGTTTGCCACGACGCGACACATTCCGGCATCCCGCCGGTGATGAGATACCGGTCATAGGCCGACAGCAGCCGCTCGTGGAAGATATCTTCGATTGGCCGATCCCGTTCAATTTGGTTGAAATAGGCCGCCAGCGCCGGGTCCGCCGCGTCCAGGAATTCACCGAAGGACAGCGGATACAGGTCGAGCAGATTCACCTTGCCGACCGGGTAGGATTTCGGCGCGGACAGCAGCGTCCCCAGCAGACTGCCCGCGGCGACGACGTGGTACTCGTTCGTGTTTTCCTGAAAGTACTTGAGCGCGTTCAGCGCGTCGGGACACTCCTGGATCTCATCGAAAACGAGGAGCGTCTGCCCCGGCAGGATCCTGCGTCCCGCGATCAGCTCCAGCAGCTCGACGATCCTGTGCGGATCCTTGTTCGTCTCGAAGATCGAGCCGAGCCGGGTCTCTTCGTCAAAATTCAGATATACGCAGTCCGCGTAACGCGTTCTGCCGAATTCCCGCATCAGCCACGTTTTGCCGACCTGCCGCGCGCCGCGCAGCACCAGCGGCTTGCGGTCGGGCCGCGCTTTCCATTGGTCCAAAGCCCGGATCGCATATCGTTTCACGGCGTCCACCTCCGATCATTTCACCCTAATCATAACACGGCGGATCGCCTTGCGCAAGCAAAAAACACGTTTTTTGTGTGTTTTTGCTATGAAAAAACACATTTTTTGTGTAAATCCGGCGCGAAAAAACACATTTTGTGCGTAAATCGGCAGGTGTCGACGAAAAAACGGAGGCCTTCGCGGGTCTCCGTTTGCTCGTGCTTTTGTTTTACAGCGCCTGCTTGATGGCGTCGAGCAGGTCGTCGAACTCCTCGAACGCGGGGATCTCGGGGAAGTCCCGTTTGATCGCGTCGGTGCTGCGGAAGAGGAAGCCGGCCTTGCTGGCGCGGATCATCTCGAGGTCGTTGAAGCTGTCGCCGGCGGCGATCGTGTCGTAGCCGATGGACTGGAACGCCTTGACCGTGGTCAGCTTCGTGTGGGTCGTGCGCAGCTTGTATCCGGTCACCATGCCGTCCGCGCCGACGACGAGGTCGTTGCAGAAGATGGTCGGCCAGTTGAGCTTCTTCATCAGGGGCGTCGCGAACTGGGTGAAGGTGTCGCTGAGGATGACGGCTTGGGTGAGCGTGCGGAGCTCGTCGAGGAAGTCCTTCGCGCCGGGCAGCGG
>ONWP01000204.1 GCA_900321595.1 uncultured Eubacteriales bacterium | reverse complement strand
GGATGTAATAGGTCCCCATAATGACGAAGTGCTCAATGTGATCGCCGCGCAGCAGCTTTCTGGCGGTGCTGTCGCCGATGCCGCCGAGCATTTCGCACAGCTGCTGCAGCGTTACGACGTCGGGGTAATTCCGATAGATCTGATACAGGCGTTCTTTTGTAATTGCGTTATCCATATTGTATAAACCGAGAGTTCCGAGGCAGAAAGAATATGATGATTAACGGTTCGGATTTAGCCGGTTTCGGCGCACTATGATCGTACCCCAGTGTTGACAGAATGTACTGTCAGGCTTCCGGGGCGGCTTCGTCCGCTTCTTCCACAGCCTTTTCTGCTTCTTCGCGCACCTCTTCGGGCAGAGATAAGCACGAAAGAAGAACCGTTTATTGTTTTCATAACGCAGAAGTGCATCCCGCGAGATCGGGGTGCGCTTTTCGGTTTTTCATTCGCCCTTTATTTCTATCAAACAGCGGGATTTGTCGCCAATTGGTGTTGTAAATCCGTTTTCTGTTCTGTAAAATGTTATAATAGTCGGGAAATGGATGGTATTTATGGAACTCACGCTTTTTGAATTCATCAGATACGATTATCCGTCGCTGCTGCTGGTATGCGGACTGATCGTTCTGATGGTCGCAAACCGCAAGAACAAGCTGCCCGCGGTGTTTACACTGTGGATCATGGTCGCGATCATGGTCATATCGCTGTTTGTGGAATTCGTCTGCAAGTGGTCGGAGAACGATCCGTCGCTTGCGAACATCCGATACTGGACAACGATCATAAAATATCTGATCCCTCCGACGATCCTGATGATGCAGATCATGGTGCTTGTCGAGAACAAGCTGCTGCGATGGCTGCTTGTGATCCCGAACCTGATCAGCGCGCTGGCCGTTACGGTCGGACCGTATCTGACGGGACTGAAGGTGCTGTCCTTCAGCGAGGAGTATTATTTCGTGGAGGGACCGCTTCGGGCGTTCCCGTTCATTGTGGCCTTTTTCTATCTGTTCGTGCTGGTGATCGCGTCGATCCGGTTTTTCTGTGACGTAACGTCGGGCTTCAACTCGATCGTCATGTATCTCGCTGTCACGACGGTCATCTCCTGCATTCTGGAGTATTTCGGCGTCGTCAACGGGATCGTCAAATACGTGCAGATCATCGATATCTATCTGTATTATTTCTTCCTGAACTTCGTATATCAGACAAGGATACGAGAGGACAGCCTGAAAAAGGAGCTCGCGCTGACGCAGAAGGAGCTGGAGCTGTCCAAAACGAACGTGCGGCTCCTGCAGAGCCAGATCTCGCCGCATTTCATATATAACGCGCTGTTTATCATCAAGGCGCTCATCTGGACCGACCGGGATCGGGCGTCCGACGCGGTAGACGACTTTTCGCTCTACATCCGGCGCAATATCGAAGCGATGCGCTCAGACGAGCTGATCCGCTTCAGTGATGAGCTCGGCCACATCAGGGCGTTTTTGAATATTGAAAACGCGGACGACGAGTCGGGCGTGCGGGTATTGTACGATACGAAAGAGACCGACTTCCTTCTGCCGCCGCTTACGGTGGAACCGCTCGTCGAAAACGCGCTGATACACGGGATCGGGGCGCTGGAGAGCGACGGCGTGATCATCATCTCCTCGCAGAAGGCGGAGGACGGTTACCGCGTGTGCGTGGAAGACAACGGCGTCGGCTTTGACGTCGAAAAAACAGTGACGGGCATCGGGCTTGAGAACATCAAGACGCGCCTTGCCCTGCAATGCGGCGGCCGCCTGGAGATCAGCAGCCGACCCGGCTGTACGAGGGCCGAGGTCTTCATCCCGGCGCAAAAGCCCGAATCTGCCGCAGAAAGAGAGGAACGCCCGGTATGAACATATTGATCCTGGACAATCACAAGCTGATCATTTCCGAGATCCGCCGACTGGTATTGTCCGTTATGCCCGAAGCGAACTGCGCCTGCTTTACACGGCAGCGGGAGGCGATCGAGCACGTCAGGGAAAACCCGGTGGACGTCGCCCTGCTCGACGTGGACATGCCGGGGCTGAACGGGATCGAGGTCGCGGAGCTGATGTGCCGCGTGCATCCCCGTCTGAACGTCATCTTTGTCACAGGGTATCCGGAATACGCGCTTCAGGCGTTTTCCGTCCCGGTCAGCGATTATCTCATCAAACCCGTTTCGGAGGAAGCGCTGCGGACGTCGTTCAAAAAGCTTCGGTTCCCGCTCGACAAGAATGTAGATAATTATATGTATGACGACGTGAAGGACGCGAGGGCGCTGGGCGCAAGGCTCCGGCAGCTCCGAAAGGAACGGGGTCTTTCCGTCCGCGAGCTTGCCGACAGCATAGACGTGTCTTTTCAGACTGTCTACCGTTGGGAAAACGGCGACCGTGTTCCCGACGGTTTCAATATGGGAAAACTGATGAACGTGCTCGGCGTGCGGATGAAGGACGTCATTTCCGATCTGGGCGCGGATTCCGAACCGGGAGGTGCGCAGCCTTGAAGATACTGATCGTTGACACGATAGGAAACGCGGTACTCTGCGCGGCCGCGCTGATCGGATTGTTTTACTCACTGATCCGGTTTTTCAAACCGAAGCAGGCAATGTACAAAAAAATGGTCGCCTGCGCGCTGGGGTGCATATTCATTGAACGCCTGTACGGCATCGTTCAATACGCGGTCGCGGGAGATATAACACCCTATTTCCAGATCGGTTCATTCGGGAATATCGGCTGCTTCCTGTTCCTGTTTTCGGCAAACTACGGCGCTGTCGATTCCCTGATCGACGACGGCTCGGCCGAGGTCAAAAAATACAGGCTGATCGCGCTTGCCGCCCCGGCGGCGGCGGTTGCCGCGGCGATCGCGATCCTGTGCTCTCCTTCCCGCCCCGGCAAAACGATAACCTGCGCGGTCGAGATGCTGTTCGCCGGAGCGTCGGCATATTACAGCTTCAAGCATCTTATCATTCCGAAACGGTATTCCGACTTTTTATCCGATCTGAGGTTTTTTCACTTTTTATCGCTCGTGCTGGCGGCCGGCGTCGCCATAGAGGATATCCTCTGGTGCTACAACGTCACCGAGCAGATCATGTGGATCGTTCCGTATCTGATCCTGCTTGTACCTGTCGTCGCGCTCGCGCCGGCGCTTGAAAGGGGGACGAAGAAATGGGAAATATAGCTTATATCGTATTCATCTGCTTCGCGCTCCCCTTCGTGCTCGGCATACCGATCGTCCGGAAGCAGACCCGGCTGGTCCTGCTGTTCACGTTCATCGGGATGTGCTGCTGTCTGTTTATCTCGGAGGTCAACGGCCTGCTCAACACGGCGATCGGGCTGGATATGTTCTACGTGACCACGAACATCACGCCATTGACTGAGGAGCTGATCAAGGCTCTGCCCATCCTGCTGTACGCGGTTTTCATATCCGCGGAGCGGCAGACGCTGCTGACGATCGCGTTTATGACCGGACTGGGATTTGCCCTGCTGGAGAATTCAACGATTCTGGTCGAGACCGTGATCGAGCGCGGGTCGATCGGCATCCTGTGGGCGCTGATCCGCACGCTCGGCGCGGGACTGCTGCACAGCCTTTGCACCACCTCGGTAGGCGTCGGCATCTCGTTCGTGCGCGACCGCAAAAAGTTTTTTGTCTGCGGTTCTTTCGCTCTGCTGGCGCAGGCGATCGTATACCATTCGGTATACAACGCTCTGATCCAGTCGGATTATAAATATTTCGGCGCCGCGCTGCCGATGGCAACTTACTTAGTTGTTGTCGCGGTCCTGGTCGTCACGTACCAAAAGAAGCAAAAGAAGAATCAATCAGAGGAGTCGGCGTAAAGCCGGCAAAGGAGGGGTTTGATCTATGAAGAGTTCCAAATTGCTAAGAAGCATCGTCGCGCTGTGTCTGACGTTTGCGCTCATGCTCACGCTGGCCGGACCGCTGCAGACGGCGGCGGCCGACGGCCAATACGTTTCAGATGTTTACGTCGCCTACGGCAAGGACGCTGAAGCGGCGAAAAAGACGCTGACGGATAAGGGTTACACGCCTGTTGACGGCAACCTCAACGACGGCGGCAAGACCTACACGATGCTCGGCGTGAAGAGCACCTCGGATCCGCAGGACGCGATCACCGACATCTCCGTGATGAATATGCGCGGCGGCTACAGCGTCGATGAATACCGGGCGTTCCTCCGGTCGCAGAAGACGAAGATCACGGATTTCCTCAACGAGTTCATGTCCGTCATCCGGGAATACCGCACGAACCTGAAAAACAACAAGCAGAAGGCGGTCGTCATCCGCGAACTGCTCAACAATTACGTGGATGACGACACCGGGATGAAAATGGGCGACCTGCTCAATTCCGAGACGCTGCAGGACAAGATGGGCGTCGCGAAGAGCATCGGCGCCGCCAATCCCGGCAAGCTGCCGGACCTGGTCACGATCCTGCTGCAGGGAAACGCGCAGGTCCTCAATTCCGTCGAGTTCCTGCTCTGCATGGCGGCCGACACGGCCGACAACAGCTGGATCGACCGCTTCGCGGCGCTCGATTACGATAAGCTGTTCGATCAGATCGAAGACGAGCGTCCTGAGCTCAACACCGAGACCAAGCGGCAGCAGTACGCCGACAATCTGTACGGCGAGACGGCGGATGCCCTCAGCATGGAGGTCGCCGAGCTGCGCAACAAGCTGCTGACGTATGAATCTGCGGATCTGAAGCTCGAAACGGCGACAGAGGAGGATATCAAAAAGACCTTCGGCGACGTCGAAAACGATTTTAATGCGGCGATCAGGCTGCAGGACTGGATGTCCATCGGCGCGATCTACGACGGCCTGTCCGCTTACGAGGGCGGCGCGTTCAAGAAAGGCGAGCTCCTGCGGTTTTTCTGCGAGGAGGTCGACCCCGAGGATTACGAAGATCGCTATTATCCCATGGCGGCCGCGTTTTCCGAGGGACAGCGCTGCGGCATGGTGTTCGTCAACTTAGAGAACCTTCTGCGCTGTGCCTTCGCCGATGAGGCGGGCTGGAAGCAGATCGCCGGGGAGAACACGGATTACAGCGGCGAGGAGACCGTCTCCGTCTATCAGAACATCGACCGCGACGTCTACCGGGAGGACGGCTCCGTCGCCCTGACCGACGCGGCGCAGCGCGCCAACGCGGTCGGGTCCGGCACGACCGGCAGCGCGCTCTCCCAGCTGAGCACCCTGTCCAAGATCACGGCGATCACCTGGGCGGGCTGCGTCGCGACCCTGGCGTCCACGATCATTACGAGAACCTTCGGCAACCGCGGACTGATGCAGGTGGCGACAATTTATCAGAAGCATTTGAGCTACTGTACCGTCGAACACTGGTTCTCCTGTATCTCCGACGCGGCCACCGGCTACGATGCCGGGCTCTTCAGGGGCTGGTACAAAGATATATACAAGCTGGATCCCGCGGCCGCGGCAAAATTCAAAAGCGCGGCGTTTTCGATGGCGCTCTCGCAGCTGTTCGTGCTGACGACGATCGTGCTGGCGGTCGCCTCGACGGTCCTGACGATCATCGACCTGTGCCGCGACACGAGCGTCGAGCAGCTGCCGATCCCGAAATACCTGGTGGACAACCGCACGGAGGCGGACGGCGTCAGTCACACGGTCAACTACAGGGCGGCCGCGTGCAACCGCGAGGAGTATTTCGGCAAGGATTACAAGCGGCAGAAGGGCGCCTGCGCCGACCTGCTGGCAGACGAGGGCAAGCAGTGGCTCACGCTGTACGTGACGAAGGATAAGACCTATGGCGCGCCGGTCACCACAGACGTCGTGGTGCAGAGCGCGAAGGACGCCCCCGGCGGATTTGAGGGAAGCGTCGGCATCGTCGGCGAGCTGGGCGCCGTCAACATCGCGAGCACCGCGTTCAGGGATTATTCCACGGTCAGCGCGCTCTGGCAGACGGTTGCCGGCGACAAAACCATCTATGTATTCTATAAGACTGATCGGAAAGCTCTGCCCGCGGGCGAACCGGAAAACGCCGAAGCACAGGGCTTCGGATCCGGCGCGGTAACATTGATCGGCATCGGCGGGCTGGCTGCCGGGCTGATCCTCGGCGCCGCAGGCGCGTTCCTCATCAGCAAGAAGAAAAAGAAAGAGAAGGTGGAGGCATGATTCTCAAAAGGCTGAAAGCATTCGCTGCGTTGGCGCTGGCGCTGACGATCCTGCTGAGCGTTCCGATGAACGCGATCGCGGATGCGAAAAACACAAAGTACGTTTCCGAGGTCTATGTGGCGTACGGCAAGGACGCGGACGCGGCGAAAAAAGCGCTGAGCGATAAGGGCTTTACCCCCTTGGAGGGCAACCTCAACGACGGCGGAAAGACCTACGCGATGCTCGGCTATAAAACCACCGACGATATCCGCGAGTCGATCACCGACCTCGCCGTCATGAACATGAACGGCGACTACAGCGTAGAAGAGTATAAAACGCTGCTGAGATCGCAGAAGACGCAGATCGCCGAATTCCTGGACGAATTCATGGCTGTGATCCGCGAATACCGCGCGAATCTCAAGGCCGGCAAACCCGCCGCGTCTTACGTTCACGACCTGCTGAACAATTACGTCGAGGACGATACCGGCATGAAAATGGGCGACCTGCTTAACAGCGAGACGCTGCAGGATAAGGTCGGCGTCGCCGCAAGCGTAGGGGCCGAGAATCCAAACAAACTCCCCGACCTCGTCACCATTCTGCTGCAGGGCAACGCGCAGGTGATCAAATCGATGGAGGTCCTGCTTTC
>ONWP01000360.1 GCA_900321595.1 uncultured Eubacteriales bacterium | reverse complement strand
GATCAGCACGACAACGAAGCCCTTCAGAATACCGAACACGGCGCCGAGGATGTGATCGGCCTTCCGGATTTTCTTCGTCTTCTGTATGGATCTGGCGACCAGCGTTGATATGATCCGGAAAATGATGCCGAGGATGATCAGGATCGCGATGAAGCAAAGCGCCTGCATGATCGACGTCAGCACCGGGGAGATCAGTTTTGACTCCAGCTCCGAAGCCGTGCCGACAGTGCTTTGCAGCGCACGGTTCACCGCGTCGGTATTCATGATCCCGTTCGCGTTGATATAGCGGACAAGCGCTTTCGGCAGGAAATCCAGCGAATCCACCACACGGCCGGCGTTGCTGCTGACGGTCGCGCTCAGGACGCCGTATTCCCGCGTCAGCGCGTCAAGGACCTTCGGCTGAACAAACGTCTTATAGAGCACAGGCGCGAGGAATGGCGACGCGAGTCTCGCACCGATGAGCGCGGCCATCATGCCGACCATATCAAGCACCGTTTTGATGATCCCGCGAATCGCGGACAGCACCACGACCAGCAGAAGGATCGCTCCCAAAATAATATCCGTTACGGGCATTAAAGTCAACCCCCTGTTACGTTATTCGGATACCGGCTCCCGTTCCGAAACGAGCAGACCCAGCTCGCGTTTTCCGTATGCGGCCGCCTTTCGGACCATATCGCCGGAAATCAGATAGTTAAAATTGCCGTTCTGCAGGACGCGCGAATACCGATTCGCGATCTTTGTGCTGCCGACCATGACGCCGTATCCGGAATACGTCTCGACACGGTCGCTGAACAGTACCGCGACGCGGTATTTAGAGCTCGATACGCTTTTGACGCGGCCGCTCAGCGGCACACGATCGATGAGCTTCCCGTTGCGTTCGCTGAACAGAAGCATCTGCACGTCCGACTTATCGATCGCGCCGGCCGTGATGACCGCGATCATCCCGTTTTCCTCGGGAGAGATCAGCTGCAGCGTTCTGTCGCTGATGTCATAGATCTTTTCCATCGCGTTCGCGTCGCCGCGCACGCCGGCGTCCACAATATAGACGGCCTGATCCGTGATGACAAGCACCTTGCGGTGACGCAGCGGCTTGACGCCCATGATGACCTGATCGGCAAATACCAGACGGTTGAATTCCGTGTTGTAGTCAGTGTCAAGAATGTACAGCGTACCGGTCAGGGAGCCGTCCACGTTGGACACGGCGCTCACAAACATCCGCCTTCCGTTCGGCGTCATGCGAAGGTCGCTGACAAAGCCTTCCGGCAAATTCCAGTTATAGATCTCCATGCCGCTCGTCTCATACGCGCGAACACCGGTTCGGGTCGTACTGACCTGAATGGCCAGCGCCACGACGCCGTCCTCCGCGATATCGGCGGAGATGATCTGCCCTTCCGCGGTTTCATCGCAGATCTGCCGGCAGTCGTCATCATAAACGGCATATCCCATGCCGCCCCGGTCATACACGAGCGTATATTTATC
Organism: uncultured Eubacteriales bacterium; assembly: GCA_900321595.1. Lineage (GTDB taxonomy): Bacteria > Bacillota > Clostridia > Oscillospirales > Acutalibacteraceae > UBA1081. Next base: position 8,230 of record ONWP01000360.1, on the reverse strand, counting down.
CTCCTTGGCCAGAGAAGGCGCGCCGTAGGAAACTTCTGTCTCCGCGTCGGTTTCCGCGGCCGTGGCATACAACAGCTCGCTGGCTGTCAGCATCACAAAGCCGCGTCCGTTCGTTTTCACACCGGTCACGCCGTCGCCGGTCGTCGGGACTGAGAATTTAGACGTGCTGCTGCGGCTGAAAAACGCCGCAATATTGCCGGTCACCGCGGCCACGCGGCCGCCGGTGCATGCGCTGACGATCAGATAGACGACGAGCGCTGCCAGAATGAGCACAAACAAGGGCCGCATCTGGTTCGCCGTCGGTTTTTTCGCGGATTTGCGCTGTTTCTGCTTTCGAGCAGACGGTTTCTTTTTCTCTTTAGGCGCATCGGATTCTTCGTCGTCGACCGGCTCTTCGTCAATGTATGACTCCTCGTCGTCGTAGTCGTCGTACGGGTCGAAATCGTCTTCATTCTCCGCTTCGTCATCCGGCGATTCTTCCGGCTCGTCCGCGGGCTCGTCCGCCTCCGGCGCGTCGCTCGTTTCCTCCGCGTAAGCCGGATCGTCAGGCTGCGATTCTTCCTGCGCAGAAGCCTCATCCCGCGCTTCTTCCGCTGTCGGAGCGGCGTTCTCCTGTACGTCAGGATCAGACGCTTCCTCCGGTTCGCGCGCTTCGGTCGACTCCGATTCTTCCGCTTCAGATTCCGGCAGATCCTCATCGATCAGGCTGTCAAGATCACGCTTGTTTTCATCCATCCCGTCTGCCCACTCCTTCATAGTAAACTCTTTCCAGGGATAGCCCCTGCGCCGGCGCGGTCATGCCGGCCCTTTCTCTGTCGCGGGAGGCGATGATCTCCGGGATCGCCTCCGCATCCAACTTCCCGCGGCTCACATCCGCGAGCGTCCCCGCGATGATGCGGACCATGTTGTAAAGAAACCCGTCCGCGCTGATCCGCAGGAATACACAGTCTCCCTCGCGAAAAACACGCGCGTCGGATACGGTTCGAACCGTTGTTTTGACGCTTGCGCCGGATGCGCAGAAGCCCGCGAAATCATGCGTCCCGATAAAAGCGGCCGCCGCGCGGTCCATTTTCATTTCATCCAGTTTCGTTTTCACATGCCAGGCGCGATCGACAAGAAAAGGATCGCGGATCCGGCTGTCATAATACCGGTAAAGATAAGTCTTCCCGGCGCAGTCGAACTGCGCGTGGAACGTCTCGTCCGCCAGATCGCAGTCCAGCACGGCGATCGTATCCGGCAGATTGGCGTTCATCGCGCGGACGACAACGTCGCAGGGCAGCGTCTTCTCCGCGCGGAAATTGCAGTAATACTCCAGCGCATGAACGCCGGCGTCCGTTCGCGAACAGCCGTAGATCGGCGAGTGCGCGCCGAAAATGACGGTCGCCGCATCAAAGATCCGCTGCTGGACAGTGTCGTCGCGCGGCTGGATCTGCCAGCCGTGAAACGCGGCGCCGTCAAAGCGAAGACGAAGACGATAATTATTCATATCTGTTTTCCGAAGAGGATATTCAGCGCGATAATGCCGCCAAGCAACAGAAGATCTACGCCAAGGTATCCGAAATCGCGTGCGTGCAGCTTCATCACCTTCAGACGCGTCCGATGCTCCGCGTCCGAATAGCATCTGCATTCCATCGCGAACGCCAGCTCATACGCTCTGCGGAACGAATTCACAAACAACGGCACGAAGATCGGGATCAGCGCCTTTGCCCGCTGGATCACGCTGCCTGTGTCAAGATCCGCGCCCCTTGCCTTCTGGGCGTTCATGATCTTGCCGACCTCATCGACGAGCGTCGGAATGAAGCGCAGCGCGATCGTCATCATCATCGCGAGCGTTCCGACCGGCACATGAAGCTTTTTCAGCGGCGACAGTACCCGCTCGATCGCGTCCGTCAGCGTTGTCGGAGAGGTCGTGTAAGTCAAAAGCGAGCTGATCAGGATCAGTGTGACAATGCGGATCACCATAAAGGCCGCCGCGATCAGACCGCCCGTCGTGATTTTGATCTTCCACCATTCAAAAAGCGTGTCGCCCTTTGAATTATAGAAGATCTGCAGGATACTTGTGAATAAGATGATAAACAGGATCGAACGCAGACCGCGGAAGATCACCTTCAGTTTGATCTTCGACAGCAGAACAGCGGCGACCGCGTAAACGACCGTCAGCGCCAGCGCGTAGAAATTCCGGCAGACGAAGATCTCAATGATCGCCGCGAAAGTGACGATCAGCTTCATGCGTGCGTCGAGCCGGTGAATGATCGAATCTCCGGGAAAGAACTGACCGATGGTGATATCCTTCAGCACGCGGCGTCACCCGCCTTTCCCAACGCGCGCAGCACGGCGTCGCGCGCCTGCTCGACAGTATAGACGTTCGTATCAACCGCGAATCCTCTCGCGCGCAGCGTGTGAAAAACGTCCGTGATCTTCGGCACGGTCAGACGCATCTGGCGCAGTTCGTCATACCGGGAAAACACCTCGTCCACGGTGCCTTCCATCACGATCCTGCCGCCGCGCATCACGCAGACGCGGTTCGCGAAAGCCGCGACGTCCTCCATGGAGTGAGAGACAATGATTATGGTCGAGCCGGTGCTCGTCCTGTAATTCTCGATCAGGCGGAAGATGTCCCTGCGGCCCTTCGGGTCGAGCCCCGCAGCGGGTTCATCCATGACAAGGACCTCGGGCGCCATCGCCATAACGCCGGCGATGGCGGCGCGTCTGCGTTCACCGCCCGACAAATCAAAGGGCGATTTTTCAAGCATCGACTTAGTCAGCCCGGTAAAACCGGCGGCTTTCTCGACGCGGACGCGGATCTCATCCTCAGACAAGCCCATATTCTTCGGACCGAAACAGATGTCCCGGTACACGGTCGATTCAAATAACTGGTATTCCGGATACTGAAAGCACATCCCGACGCGAAAACGCGCCCTGCGTTTCGTCTCTTTGTCCCTGTTGACGTCTTCCCCGCTCAGCAGGACCTGTCCCTTTTCGGGCTGCAAAAGCGCGTTAAAGTGCTGGATCAGCGTGGATTTGCCGCTGCCGGTATGGCCGATGATCGCGGTCATCGCCCCCTTTTCGGCGGCAAAATGCACATCGTCAAGCGCTTTCAGCTCGAAAGGCGTGCCGACGCCGTAACGGTACACGATTCCTTTGGTTTCGAGGATCACACTCACGGCGTCACCTCCCGCGGCAGAACCTGCGCAAGCGCCTCGGCGAGCGCCTCGGGCGACAAGACAGATTTCGGCATCGGGACGCCGGCCTGCCGCAGCGCGGACGCGAGCGCCGCGCACTCCGGGAGCTCAAGCCCCGTGCTGTCGAGCACGTCCTCCCGCGCGAACACCGCCTCGGGCGTACCGCGCAGGACGATCCTGCCCTTTTCCATCACGTACACCGTATCCGCCTGCACCGCTTCATCCATATAATGCGTAATGAGAACGACAGCGATACCGCGTTCCCGGTTCAGCTTGTGAATATAGTCAAGCACCTCCGTGCGGCCCTTTGGATCGAGCATGGAGGTCGGTTCGTCGAGCACGATCACATGCGGCTCCATCGCCAGGATCCCGGCGATGGCGACACGCTGCTTCTGTCCTCCGGAAAGCTTGTGCGGCTCGTGAAACCGCATATCATAGAGATCGACCGCTTTGAGCGCGTCGTCCACGCGACGGCGGATCTCCTTCTGCGGCAGCGCGAGGTTTTCCGGTCCGAACGCCACATCCTCCTCGACGATCGTCGCCACGATCTGATTGTCCGGGTTCTGCATCACGACGCCGACATTCTGCCGGATCTCGAGCTCACGGCTCTCCTGCGAAGTGTCGATCTCCATTGCGGTCACGACGCCCTGATCCGGGATCAGGATCGCGTTTGACAGCTTCGCGATGGTGGATTTGCCGGAGCCGTTATGCCCCAGCACGCAGACAAACTCCCCCTCATGTACGTCGAAAGACACATCCGTGACGGCCGGAACGGCTTTCTGCCCTTCCTCCGCGGGATAGCTGTAATGTACATGATCAAATCGAAGCCAGATGGTATCTGTCATTTAGAATTCCTTTTCGAATTGTATTATACGCTTTGCCAGACGGCTGTCGTCCCGCAGGGCAGGCAAAGCCCGCTTGCCGCCGCGCGCAGACCGATCTCCTCGCCGGATACCCGGCCGCCGCGTCTTTGCCGGATAACGCTGGACAGAATGTACTCTGTCACGCCGCAGCCGAGTCCCGTCGTATAGGAGTTCAGCAGAAACGCGAGCGCGTTCTCGCTGAGCAGATCCGCGCACTCCACGCACAACCCGTAGACCTCGTCCTCCAGCCGCCAGACTTCCCCGCCCGGGCCTCTGCCGTAGGACGGCGGATCCATGATGATAATGTCATAGGTATTGCCGCGGCGCTTCTCACGCTGCACGAACTTTACGCAGTCGTCCACGAGCCAGCGGACCGGCTTCTCCCGGACGCCGCTGGAAACGGCGTTCTCTTTGGCCCACTGCGTCATGCCTTTGGAAGCGTCCACATGGGTCACGGCCGCCCCGGCACGCAGTGCGGAAACCGTCGCCGCGCCGGTGTACGCGAACAGATTCAGCACCTTCACAGGCCGGCCTGCGCCGCGGATCAGCTCCGCCGTGAGATCCCAGTTGACGGCCTGCTCCGGAAAGAGCCCCGTATGCTTGAAGCCCATGGTCTTCACGTTGAAGACCAGTTCGCCGTAGCGGATGGTCCACCGGTCGGGAAGCTCCGTGTAAACCTCCCATTTGCCGCCGCCGGTCGCGGATCTGTGATATCGCGCGTCGGCCCTGCGCCAGAGCGGATGCGTCTTCGGCGTTTTCCAGATGACCTGCGGATCCGGTCGAATGAGAATATACTTTCCCCAACGCTCTAATTTTTCACCGTCAGAACAGTCGATCAGTTCATAATCGACCCAGTTCTCTGCAACGCGCATCAGATCAGCTTGGCGCGAACGACCTCGGCGATCATGCCTGCCAGATCCTCGATCTGCGCCTCATCGCGCCCCTCGAGCATCACGCGGATCAGCGGCTCGGTACCGCTGGCGCGCACCAGCACGCGGCCGTTGTCGCCGAGCTCTCTCTCTGCGCGGGCGATGGCGTCCGCGACGTCCGCGTCCTCATGAAGCCGAAGCTTGCCGAACGCGGAAACCTTGACGTTTTTGAGCACCTGCGGGAAGATCTCGATCTCTGCGGCAAGCTGCTTGAGCGATTTTCCGGTCGCGCGGATAATGTTGAGCACCTGCACGGCCGTCAATTCGCCGTCGCCGGTCGTCGCGTGATCCAGGAAGATGATATGTCCGCTCTGCTCGCCGCCGATATGGTAGCCTTTTTCAAGCATGCGCTCGAGCACATAACGGTCGCCGACCTTCGTCTTTTCGACGTTGATCCCTTCGTCCTCGCAGAAACGAAACAGTCCCATATTGGACATGACGGTCGCCACAAGCGTGTTGCCGTTGAGACGATTCTGATCCTTCAGATACTTGGCGATGATCGCCATGATCTTGTCGCCGTCCACAAGCTCGCCGTCCTCATCGACGCAGAGCAGTCTGTCCGCGTCGCCGTCGAAGGCAAATCCGGCCTCATAGCCGTGTTCCCTGACAAACGCTGCCAGCCCCTCGATATGGGTCGAGCCGCAGTTGTCGTTGATATTCACGCCGTCCGGGTTGGCGTTGAGCACGACGCATTCCGCGCCGAGCTGCTTGAACAGCGTGTTCGCCGTCACGCTGGCTGAACCGTTTGCGCAGTCCAGCGCGATCCGCATGCCGTAGAACTGACGATCCGCCGTGTCCGCGATGTGGTTGATATAGTCGCGCAGCGCGTTCTGCGCCATGACGATCTTGCCGACCTCTCCGCCGCTCACCGCGGGCGGCCGCTTCACATCGTCGAGGATGATCGCTTCGATCTCCTCCTCCATCGCGTCGGGCAGCTTATACCCGTTGGAGCGGAAGATCTTGATCCCGTTATACTCGCAGGGATTGTGCGACGCGCTGATCATAACGCCCGCGTCATAGCCGTATTCAGTGACAAGGAATGCCACGGCCGGCGTGGGTACGACGCCGAGCATCAGCACGTCCGCGCCGACGCTGCACAGGCCCGCCGCCAGCGCAGAAGCCAGCATATCCGCCGACTTGCGCGTATCGGTGCCGATCAGCACCTTCGGCTTATACTGCGTGTTCTCCGCCAGCACCATTGCTGTCGCGCGGCCGATCTTCATCGCAAGCTCACATGTGATTTCCGTATTGGCGATTCCTCTCGCGCCGTCCGTACCGAATAATCTGCCCATTCTTCTTTTCCTTTCTTTATCGTCAGTGAATTGTTCGTCAGTAAATCGTCTGCTGTCCCTCAACGGGGATCCCCAGATGGCTGTACGCCGCGCGGGTCACCACGCGTCCTCTGGGCGTCCTGCCGAGGAATCCGATCTGCATCAGGTAAGGCTCATACACGTCCTCGATGGTGACGGCCTCCTCGCCGATCGCCGCCGCGATGGTCTCCAGCCCGACGGGGCCGCCTTTATAGTGTTCGATCATCGTGGTCAGCAGCAGTCTGTCTATATTGTCGAGCCCCAGCTCGTCGATCTCCATCCGATCGAGCGCGTATCGGGCTTCTTTTTCGGTGATGATATCGCTGCCCATGACCTGCGCGAAATCACGCGTCCGGCGCAGCAGACGGTTCGCGATCCGCGGCGTGCCGCGGGAGCGGGACGCCACCTCCAGCGCGCCGTCCGGATCGATCTCGATCCCGAGGATCTTCGCGCTTCTGCCGACGATCGCGGCCAGCTGCTGCGGTGTATAGAGCTCCAGACGGAGCAGGACGCCGAATCGGTCGCGCAGCGGCGCGGAAAGCTGTCCGGCGCGGGTCGTGGCGCCGACCAGCGTGAACCGCTTCAAATCAAGCCGGATCGAACGCGCGGCAGGGCCTTTGCCTATGATGATGTCGATCGCGCTGTCCTCCATTGCCGGGTACAGCACCTCTTCCACAGAGCGGGAAAGCCGGTGGATCTCGTCAATAAAAAGCACGTCCCCGTCGTTGAGGTTGGTCAGAAGCGCTGCCAGGTCGCCTGGCTTCTCGATCGCGGGGCCGCTCGTAATGCGGATCTGCACGCCGAGGCTGTTCGCGATGATGCCGGCGAGCGTCGTCTTGCCGAGACCGGGCGGGCCGTAAAGCAGCACATGATCGAGCGGTTCGCCTCTGGCGACAGCGGCGTCGATATAGACCCGCAGATTTTCCTTGACCTTGTCCTGTCCGATATAGTCATGCAGTGTTTTCGGACGCAGACTCGCTTCGGATTCGTCCTCCTGCGAGGCAAAATCCGGCGAGACCATGCGATAATCCTTTTCCTGTTCCATATGCGATGTTGTCCTTTACGATAATGCGCCGAGCGCTTTGCGGATCACGTCTTCTACGCTGCCGGACGGATCGACGCCCTGTACGGCGCGAATCGATTCCTGATGCGAATACCCGAGAAATTCAAGCGCGCTGACCGCCTCGTCGAGCTTGCTGTCAAGCACAGGCGCGTTCGCGTACAACGCGGAATCTGCGTTTTCCGGCGCAGTCAGCTTCCCCTTGAGCTCCAGCACAACGCGCTGCGCAAGCTTCGCGCCGACGCCCTGCGCGCGCGTGATCGCCTTCACGTCGCCGTTCGCGACCGCAAGCGCCAGCGCGTCCGGCGTCAGGACGGACAGGATCGCGACGGCGACCTTCGCGCCGACACCCGATACAGCGATCAGCTTTCGGAACGCATCCAGCTCATCTTCCCGGTAAAAACCGAACAGCTCCAGCGCGTCCTCGCGGACAGACAAGTACGTGTAAAGCGTCGCCGTCTGTCCGACCTGACCGACGTTTGCCAGGGTCTGCATCGACGCGGTGCACCGAAAAGCCACGCCGCCGACGTCGATCACGCAGGAATTCGCGTCATTGCGGACGAGCTTCCCCGTCAGACTGTAAAACATTTGATTTCAAATCCTTTCCCGGATCACAGCCGGTTCAGCAAATCGCCCAGAGTCGAACCGGAAGAATGCGCGTGCGTGATGGCCATTGCGAGCGCGTCCGTGGTGTCGAGCAGGAAATGGTCGGTTTGGATATGGAGGAATTGGGAGACGAGCAGGGCAACTTGTTCCTTGGAGGCGTTGCCGAATCCGCAAACGGCTTGCTTGACGCGGCGCGGGGCGTATTCGTAAATCTCCAGACCCTGTTCCGCAAGCGAGGCGATGACGGCACCACGGGCGGAACCGAGCATCATGGCCGTGT
>ONWP01000169.1 GCA_900321595.1 uncultured Eubacteriales bacterium | reverse complement strand
TTCTGGTGGCCACGAAGGCGACGGCTGCGACAGCCGCGACGCCCGCGATCAGAGCGATACCAGCATCGCCGGTAGCAGCGATCTTGCTGCCGCTGCCCTTGCTGCCGTTGCCCTTGCTGCCGTTGCCGGAGACAGGCTCAGTGGTGGTGGTCTTATTGTCGTCGCCGCCGCCCTGGCTGGGGGTCACAGGCTCAGTCTTGGTGGGGGTCACAGGCTCAGCCTCGGTGGTCGAAACCTCTTCGTTGATCGTAACGGAACCATTGGACACGCTGACAGAAGCGGTGACGTCCTCATCGTTCACGTCGAAGGACTCGATGGCGACGCTCAGGGTGGACACGCCAACCTTGTTCGCCTTAAAGGTGTAGGTAGCAAGCTGAGCGCTGGCATCCTTCGCGGAATTCATATCCATGAAGGCGGCGGTGACAGTGCCGTCACCAGCAGCACCGGCGACGACGCCACCGTAAACCGCGGCGGAATCGACGTAGGTGAGCTCGTCAGCGTTGTAGGTGATGACGATGTTGCAGGACTGAGCGCCGGTGAAGTTGGCAGCGTCCAGAGACAGAGTCACCGTGTTGCCGAGAGTCGTCTCGACCTGGCTCAGGGTGATGACGGGAGCGTCTGCAGCGGAGGCGATCATGGCGGTGCCAAGAGCCGCGACCATTGCAAACGCAAGGACAAATGCGAGCATTTTCTTTGCGAGTTTCATGTTGATGAACCTTCCTTTGAAAAATGGTATTTTATACAGAGCCTTGAGACTCATATATAACGAATGGAACTGCCGGTGATACCGGTAATACGTTGACATTATAAACGACGTGCGGAATAATGTCAAGCGGAAATTGTAAAAATTTCGTAATTTTTACAGGTTGACGACGATCTGCCGTGAGAACCTTGGCTATTTTATAACATTTGCAATAAGTTGTCAACCCATTTTCCGTTTTTTCGTTTGTGCGAAACGATGAATTGACCGCGCCCGTATCGCCCGCGTTTAGCCGTTTTGCTGTTTTTACCCCGATTTGCGGCTTAACCGGCGGATAATTCCCGGTCGCGGGCAAGGCTTGCGTCAAAGGCTTTGCGTACGATCGCGCCCAGATCGGACGCCTCGAGGCTTCGCACACCCTCGATGGTCGTGCCGCCGGGCGAGCAGACCTTGCGGACCCACTCGCTCACGTCGCCGCCCATGACCTTGAGCAGCTTCGCGCTGCCCAGAACGCATTGCACCGCCACTTCGAACGCGGCCTCGTCCGGCAGGCCGTTGGCCTTCGCCGCGTCGGCCAGCGCGCCGATAAACATAAATGTATACGCCGGCGCGCACCCGCCGGTCACGCTGAACGTACTGAAGAGCGATTCCGGCAGCCGGACGGCTTCGCCGAAGGCGCGGCAGATGTCGCCGACAGTCTCGATCTGCGCCTGCGACGCGGCCGCGTTGCCCGTATAGGCGCTCACCGCCTCGCCGACGGTCGCGTTCAGGTTCGGCATGATCCGGCAAACGGCGCGTCCGCCGAGCTTTTCCGCGATCCAGTCTGTTGTTTTGCCCGCCGCGATGGAGACGACGAGCGCGTCCTCGCGCAGGACCGGGCGGATCTGCGCCAGCACGTCGGGCAGCACCTGCGGCTTGACGCAAAGCATCACCATGTCGCAGAACGCCGCGATCCGCGTTCCCGCGTCGACAGCCTTCGCGCCGCAGGAATCGCAGAACGCCGCGAGCTTCGCGCGGTCGGTGTCAAATACAGATACTTCGTCGTAAAGCGCCGCTTTGACGACGGCCCTGATGATGGGCTGCGCCATGTTTCCGCAGCCGATGAATCCGATGGTCTTCATATCAACGACCTCCCTTTGCGGCTATTTTACTCTTTTTCATTTAAAAAGAAAACCCCCGGCTTGCAATTATTTGCCGGTTCGTGTAGAATGTGCGTATAAAAGAGGTGGTATTGATGATCCTGACCGTAGACGCGGGCAATACAAATATCTGCTGCGGCGTATTTGACGGAGACGATCTGCGCCTGGTCTTCCGCGTGAAGACCGACCGCAGCCGCACGCCGGACCAGTACGCGGCGGAATTATATATGATGCTGACGATGCGCGGTCTGGGGCACGCGGATTTCGACGGCTCCGTGATCGGCTCGGTCGTGCCGGAGCTGACGCGCGCGCTGGTCGGCGCCGCCGCGTTCGCGACGGGAACGACGCCCATGGAGATCGCGCCGGGCGTGAAGACCGGCATCAATCTGCGCATCGACGATCCGGCCACGCTGGGCGCGGATCTGCTCGCCGGCGCCGTGGGCGCGGCCGCGCAGTACGAGCTGCCCTGCCTTGTGGCGGATCTGGGCACAGCGACGAAGCTGACAGTGGTGGATCGGGACCGCGCGTTTCGCGGCTGCGTGATCGCCCCGGGCGTAAAGATGAGTCTGAACGCGCTTTCCGGCGGCACAAGCAAGCTGCCCGCCATTTCGCTGGAGACGCCGAAGCGCGTCATCGGCACCAACACGGTGGACTGCATGCGCGCCGGTTCTGTGCTGGGCACGGCGGCGATGCTCGACGGTCTCATCGACCGGATGGAGGAGGAGATGGGCGAGCGGTTCGCCTCGCTGGTGGCGACCGGCGGCATCGCGAAGCATATCATCGGCGCCTGCCGGCGGGAGATGACATATGATCCGCACCTGCTGCTCAGGGGGCTCAAACGCGTCTGGGAACGGAACAACGCGTAAACATTATATATAGAGGGAGTTTTCATGTATCCGGAGCTGACGGTTTTCGGCCTGACGATCGAGCTTTACTACGCCATGTACGGCGTGGGCGTGGCTGCCGCGCTCGTCATCGGCGTTCTGACGGCGAAGCGGCACCGCTTCAGTCGGCTGCGGACAGTCGTCCTCACGCTCGTCGGATTCGCGTTCGGCGTTGTCGGCGCGAAGCTGATGTCCTACATCTACGTCTATGCGCTCCGGTGGGCGAGCCGCGGCGCGTTCGTGCCGGACAGCAGCGTCTGTCTTTTCGGCGCGCTCCTGTTTCTGCCGGTCTTTCTGCTGCCGCTTTCCCGACTGATCCGTCGGCCGGCCGGCGCGCTTCTGGATCTGTTGACGCCCGGGAATTTCGTCGTGCTGGCGTTTTCCAAGGTTGGCTGCACGCTGGGCGGCTGCTGCTTCGGCGTTCCGGCCGCGCACGGGATCCGTACGCCGTACGCGGCTTTCACCGCGTTCCCGGTCCAGCCGCTGGAGGCGCTCTCCACCTTCGCCGTAACGGCGGTCCTGCTCGTTTGGCTGTACCGTTCCGACAGACGGCGGACGGGCGATTTGTACCCGATGGGCATGATGCTTTACTGCTTCTGCCGGTTTTTCTGGGAGCATTTTCGCTATTACGCGCAGCCGGCGGAAGCGCGGTTTCTCGGCCCGCTGACCTTCTGGCAGACGGTGTCGCTGCTGTCCTTTATCATCGGCGCCGTCTGGATGACCGCGCTGTACCGCAAAAGGCCGGAGATCGACTTCTCCGATCCGCGGTACGCGATCACCGCCGCGGAGGAGGAACCGCCTTCAGACGAAACCGCGCCGTCGGAGCCGCTTTAATACGGGAAAGGAGTTTTTACGCGGATGGTCTATCTGATTTCGGATGTACACGGTTATTCGTTCGATAAGATCCTCGGATTGCTCCGGCAGGCGGAATTCGGTGAGGACGATTTCCTTTACGTCCTCGGGGATGTGATCGACCGGGGAGCCGACGGCGTCAAAATGCTGCAGTGGATGCTGCTTCAGCCGAACGTGGAATTGATCCTCGGAAATCATGAGGCGATGCTCCTGTCCTGTGATTTTATCTTTGATGAAGTAAACGACGCCTTTCTGGACAAGCTGGATCAGGAAAAGCTGTCTCTGCTGCAGACATGGCAGTTCAACGGCGCCGAGCCGACGTTAAAAGCGCTGGCCGCCCTGCCGAAACCGGCGCGGACAGATCTTCTTGCGTATTTGCGCGACGCGCCGTTATTTGACGCTGTTTCCGTTCGCGGCCGCGATTACCTTCTGACGCACAGCGGTCTCGGCCATTTCGACGCCGGGAAGAAGATGTCTGATTACGCCGCAGACGATCTGCTGTGGAACCGTCCAGACCCGGATACGCGATATTTTGACGACATCACCGTCGTATTCGGACACACACCGACCGTCATGTACGGACAGCGGTACGCGGGCAGGATCATGAAAACGGAAACGTGGATCAACATAGACACCGGATCCGGTTTCGGCTATGCGCCGGCGCTTTTGTGTCTCGATAATATGAAAGAGTATTATATTGACTGACGTTTATAAAATTCGCGGCGGATTTTCCGGCCGGATCACCGCTTCCGCGGCATCCTTGAAATGCGGAAAGCGTCGACGGCGTGCGTTTCGTTTCAATGTTGATTTTAGTTATTTGATTTGATATACTATTATAGGCTTTTGAAAACAACGGTTGGTTTGGAAGGAGTTCTCATGGACAAGAAAGAAATTTACCGATGTGGCGTAAAACCCTACGAGGGCGATGAAAGCTTTATTTTTATCAGCTACAGTCATAAGGACAGTCCGCAGGTCTTTCCGATTCTTGAGAATATGGCCGCGCAGGGATATCGGATCTGGTATGATGAGGGGATCGATCCGGGCTCCGAATGGCCGGAAACGATCGCGTCGCACCTGAGTAAGGCGCATGCCTGTCTGGCCTTTGTTTCCGAGAATTCTGTCAACAGTCATAACTGTCGGCGGGAAATCAATTTTGCGCTTTCGAAGGCGATCGGCTTCCTGTCCGTCATGCTGGATGAAACGGCGCTTTCTCCCGGCCTGGAAATGCAGCTTTCCGCGTATCAGTCGATTTTTCGCAGCAAATTGCAGGATGATGCGAGTTTTTACGCAAAGCTGTACGAAGCGAAAATATTAGAAGATTGCAAAATTGCCGGATCTGCCCCGGCTGAGAAAACGCCGGAAAAATCCGATGATTCAGGACAGAAGCCGGCGGCGCCGGCTCAGCCCGCGCCGGCTCAGAAAAAAACAAAGAGGGAATCGAAGCGGCCGCGCGAAAAGCTTTCCAGAAAGAAACTGCTCCTGGCGATCGGGATTCCGGCAGCGGCAGCCGTTTTGCTGGCGGTACTGCTGATCGTTTTCCTCGGAAAAGGCGGCAGAGAAAGGTACGCAGTCAAAGACGTTACGGCGCAGATGTTGTACGGCGACAAGCTGTGTGTCGCAGAAAAGGACTCCTTTACCCGCAAGACCGGATATAAGGACATGCTGATCGACCATAAAACGGTTAACGTCTCGTCAGTACCCTTTGCGATGGACGCGAATCCCGCGAACAAGAATCTGATGCAGCTGATCTTTTTAGATAAATTCGGCGAGGAGTACGCTGTTTACGGCAATTGTGTCGTCGCGGAAAATGCGCTGACGCTTTCTTATGCCGAGTCCTCCTATTATCCGGACGCAAGCCCTGTCACAGAGGATCTTAAATTTGACCTGTCTGTCGAAAATGGCGAAATTGTCCTGACTGCGGATGACGGCAGCAGAGTTTGTTTGGACGCCCGTGATACAGTTGAGAACAACGTGTATTTCCTGGACGGAGGCGCAGCGGATACGCAGTTCCAGGAGCTGAAAAGCTTGTACGCTTCCGTATCGAAATCAGATGGAGAAACAGCTGTGACGGTCACGCTTTCGGACGGTACCGCCGTTGATCCGGAGGTTTCTGAAATGGGCCCGCATATCGTTCGAATCAATTGGAAAAAGGCCGAGCGGTCATATAACGGCCGCGTAGAGACCTTTGATGAGAATGGCCAATTACAGTTCATGTTCATTAACACACACCCCTACGGCTTCGTGCTGATCGATGAGGAAGGAGCTGTTTATAACTATCAGGCGATAAGTGCGATCTCGACGCAGGAGACTGTGACCGTGACGCTGTATGCGGACGATGATTCGACTTCGGAACAACTTGAAGCGGATCTCGCGGCGCTGAAAGCGCGGCTGGACGTTTTCGCGGGACAGGGCGGCTATCGCTTTATTGCTGGTGAAAACAAAGCGTATACGCTGACCTTGCCGAAAGAATCATTTCATGGCGTTCAAGTTGAAACCGCTCTGAAATGCTGCATCACGAGACCGATCGAGCTTTTCGCGATCAGCGCGGCAGACGCCGACAATGTCGTCCGCGCGCATAAATCGATCCCGAGCGTCCGGATTTCGCGCGGTGAGATCCTGTCTGCCGAACCGCAGGCGGAAGCACCGGCTTCGTATAAGCCGGAGGATGACAAGAAACACTCATTTGTGAAAATCACCCTTGCCGAATCCGCGATCACGGCGCTCAAAGATCTGGGGACTGAGCAGTTTTTCGTGCAGGATCTTCTCGACGGTTACTCTGTCTGGTTCGGCTCACCCGTCATTCCCGGCGAAGAAGCGGGAACCTATTATATATCATGCCAGGAGGACGAAGCATACGCGCGTACGCTGGCATATAGCCTGACGCATGAACCGTTATCGAACTCGTTCGGCGTTGAGGTTTCGATGGATGATCTGGTTGAGTGGGAAACTGCGGATAGTGAGACCTTCGGACAGAAACAGTGCAACGTAACGGACTTCGTCGAACAGACAATCACGTATCGGCTCAGCTGTTATGATAAAATCTCCGCAGGCACGCTGTCTGACGATATGGCTGAGATTCGGGCACGTCTGGATCTGATTGACGTTCCTTATGCCTTAGGTCAGTTGGAAAATGAAAAAGAGACGATTCTGGCGATCAAAACGCCCGTTACCCGGATCGATCCAGCTATTATGACGCTTGTCGGCTCTCGGTATTCGTTTAAAATCACTTTACGAAACGGCTGTGTCCAGGAAGAACTGCCGAACAGCAGCTATAAGGCGACAAGCACGTTCAAAAGCACAGACAGCTCGAGTATAGAGCTGCAAACCGATGGGGATTTGCTTGCGAAGCTTTCCGCGTCGGCTTCGGAAACTGCGCCGGCGGAGATCGTTCTGGTCGCAGACGGGTATCGATTGCTCAGTGCAACTGTGAATAAGCCGATCGACGGCGATAAAATTACCTTCTCCTCATATGCGAACAGCGGAAAACCGATTTCCTCTACCGGATCAGACTGGCTGGCGGCGCTGCTTGGCCATGTTTTATCGGAAAATAAGCTGCAGAACAACTACAGTATCGACAGTTCGAGTGACGGCTCGGGACGTGGCTATCAATTCGTTCCGGGGCGCTCCGGCGCAACCGCAGATGAAGCCGATTTCCTCTGCAACAGCTCGCAGATCGACAAGGAGACGATTGAGGCGGTCGAACCGCTCCTGAAAGACGGAAAGGTCACAGTTTCGAACAGTACGGTTTACGTTTATTTGTGTCTGCCGTTTGACGAAAACCTTGTGAAGACGTCGATTGAAACGGTTAAGAAGGTTTATCAGGCGATCGATCTGGACACCCTGCCTTACGACGGGATCACGTTCTATCTGACAGATGAGGACAGCGATACCGCTTCGGAACGGACGCGAATCTTTTTCGACAAGCGTTACGGAACCTCCGAAAGCGAAACGTATCAGCCGGGAATTTATGTGCGCGGGATTTTCTGTAACGGCCGTGCGGAAGCGTATAAGGATGCATTTCTGAAGGCGGTGACCGGAGACGCGTTCTTTACGTCCAAAGTCGACAAAAACAGCTCTTCAGATCCGTGGATGCTGGAGTCTTGAAATCAGGAATCACAGTGGTGGGCGCGTTGCAGAAAAAGCAACGCGCCCTGTCACATATTATGCTTTTTTCATTTCCCCGCCCGGTAGACGCCGGCTTTGAGCGGGAGCCGGGTCGCTCCGTGGGGCGGGCGGTCCGTTTGTTCCGCGATGACGCGCCAGCCGTTCGGCAGAGAGATCCGGCCTGTCGCCGCGTCGGGCGCTTCGACGGTCAGCATTACGTCGGCGCCGTCGCGCTCCCACTTCACGGCGACGCGGCCG
>ONWP01000081.1 GCA_900321595.1 uncultured Eubacteriales bacterium | reverse complement strand
CGAGGATAAAGCGCTGATGGTCAACAACGCGGATTGGCTGATGGCTCTGACTTATATCGAGCTTCTGCGTGAAGTCGGCGCGCACTTCTCCGTCAACAATATGCTTCGGGCGGAATGCTATAAGCAGCGGATGGAAAAGGGCCTGTCCTTCCTGGAGTTCAACTACATGATCATGCAGTCCTACGATTTTTACTATCTGTACCCGCATTACGGCTGCAATATGGAGTTCGGCGGTGACGATCAGTGGTCCAATATGCTCGGCGGTACGGAGTTGATCCGCAGAAAGCTCGGGAAAGACGCTTACGCCATGACGATCACTCTGCTGATGAATTCCGAAGGCAAGAAGATGGGCAAGACCGCGAGCGGCGCTGTCTGGCTCGACCCGGAGAAAACGAGCCCCTATGATTTCTATCAGTATTGGAGAAATGTGGACGACGCCGATGTGCTCAAGTGTATCCGCATGCTTACGTTCCTGCCGCTCGAGCAGATCGATGAGATGGAATCCTGGGAGGGCGCGCAGCTCAATCGCGCGAAAGAGATCCTCGCTTACGAGCTGACCGGACTTGTGCACGGCGAGGAGGAAGCGAAGAAAGCGGAAGCGGCCGCGAAGTCGATTTTTACAGCCGGCGCGGCGGATCTTGACAACATGCCGACCGCGGCTGTCAGCGCTGACGACTTCACCGACGACGGGATCGCGCTGACGCAGGTTCTTGTATCAGCCGGCGTCGCGAAATCGCGCGGTGAGGGCAGACGACTGATCGAACAGGGCGGCATCACCGTCGACGATGTAAAACAGACATCTCCCGTCTTCGTCGTTCCGAAGGCAGATTTTGATAAGGGCTATATCGTCGTCAAAAAAGGCAAGAAGGTCTTTGTGAAAGTGACGATCGCCTGATTTCCGAATTATCTGATATACGGCTGAACGAAGATCGATTCAGCCGTTTTTTTGATTGCAATGTGCGCAATAATATGGTATGCTGAGAAAAAAGAAATAAGGGTGTGATGCAATGCGTGTTATTGCCGCAGCGCTCGCGTGGCTGCAAATGGTTCTGTTCACGGCGTCGGGATTTGTTGCCAGTGATTCGGTTCATCGAGTACAGGATATTTATGATCCCGTCGCGACCGCATTTGAACGCCATCCGGGCGCGGATCCCTGGTACTACGCGTATGACGGAAAGTATTATTACTGCTACGCCAGCGGGGAAGGCGTCGGCGTAAAAACGGCGGACAGCATTGCGGGACTGTATGAGGCGGAGCATCACCAGGTTTTTGAAGCCCCGCGCGACACGCCTTATACACACAGCTGGTGGGCGCCCGAGCTGCACTGCATCGACGGCGTCTGGTACATCTATGTCGCGGCGGATGACGGAAACAATGAGACGCACCGCATGTATGTGCTTCGTTCTGACGATCCGGTCGGGTCGTACACCTTTTGCGGGAAGGTTTCAAGCCCGGACGATCACTGGGCGATCGACGGCACCGTATTTGAATTCGGCGGCGATTTGTATATGATCTGGTCCGGCTGGGAAGACGACCCGGATGCGGGGCAGAATCTGTATATCGCCGGCATGTCTGACCCGCTGACGATCTCGACCGAACGAGTCTGCATTTCCCGTCCCGAGAGAAAATGGGAAAGAAAAGGCGCGCCGATCAATGAAGGACCGGAAGTTCTCACGACGGATAAAGGATTATTTGTCATCTATTCCGCGTCCGGAAGCTGGACGGATGATTACTGCCTCGGCATGCTGCGTTTGATCGGAGATGACCCGATGTGCGGCGACGCCTGGCGCAAGTGTCCGCTTCCCGTTTTTTCAGGCAGGAAAGGCGCGTACGGACCGGGTCACGGCAGCTTCGTAACGGATTTCGAGACAGGCGCGCGCTATCTGGTTTACCACGCGAATGAAGAGAGCGGAACCGGCTGGTACGGCCGCAGTATCCGGCTGCAGAAATTCAGGGTCGTCTGCGGCGTTCCTGTCTTTGGCAGGCCGGTGACGGGCAGTCGATTATTCGAAAGCTGAACGCAAGGCCGCGAAGCTTATGCTGCAGTTATCCGGTATTCATTCGCGAGTAGGTTCATCGTGAAAATGATAAAACGCCCGGCGATTCGTCGAGCGTTTTGTTGTATTGAAGGTCATTTTACAACTTCTTCCTCCGAGATGACCGCTTCAGCGCAGCGGATCCCGTCCGCGGCCGCCGACACGATTCCGCCGGCGTAACCAGCGCCCTCCCCGCAGGGATAAAGTCCGCGGATATTGGCCTGATAACTGTGGTCGCGCAGGATCCTGACGGGGGAGCTGCTGCGGCTTTCCGGGTACGTCAATACAGCGTCATTCAGCGCAAATCCGCGCAGACGTCTGTCCCAGATGCGGATCGCCTGTTCGATCTCCTGGGTGACAAAGGGCGGTAAAACGTCCGTCATCGCGCCGAATGAGACGCCGGTCGGGCAGCTTGGGCGTACGGCGCCGCACGCTGTCGAGCGCTTGTCCAGCAAAAAATCACCGAGCAGCTGCGCCGGAGCCGTATAGTCCGAACCGCCGCAGGCGTATGCCTTTCTCTCCAGCATCCGCTGAAAATCGAACCCGGCAAGCGGATGATCGCTTTCGAACTGGCCGGGTTCGATCCCGACGAGGATCGCGCTGTTCGTGTTTTCGCCGTCGCGCGCGCGGCGGCTCATGCCGTTTGTGACCACCATTTCATTTTCGCTTGACGCGGTGACGACCGTTCCGCCGGGACACATACAGAATGTATAGGCGCCTCGTCCGTGCGGCGGATGATTGCTCAGTTTGTAATCAGCCGCGCCGAGCCTGGGATCGTTCCAGAGCGCGCCGTACTGCGCTCGATTGATCAGCTCCTGCGGATGTTCGATCCGGGTGCCGACAGAAAAGGCCTTCTGTTCCATGCGGATCCCGCTGTGATAGAGCGTTGTGACCGTATCCCGCGCGGAGTGGCCGACGCAAAGAATGACCGCGTCCGTTTCGACGTCAGATTCAACGCCGTTTTTAACGTACCGGAGCCCGTAGACCGCGCCGTTCGCGTTGATCACGTCAGTCATGCGGCAGCCGAAACGGACTTCACCGCCCAGCGAAAGGATCTCTTCACGAAAAGCTTTGACAACGGCCGGCAGAAGATCCGTGCCGATATGCGGTTTTGCGCTGTATAGAATATCATCAGGCGCGCCGTGTTTCACCAACTGGCGCAGAACTTCGCGGCAGCGTCCGTCCTTGATGCCCGTCGTCAGCTTTCCGTCGGAAAACGTACCTGCGCCGCCCTCGCCAAACTGAATGTTGGATTCCGTATTGAGTTTTCGCGTCGTCCAAAACCTGCGCACGCTCTCCTCACGCTGTTCTACCGGCTCGCCGCGTTCCAGAATAATTGGATTTAAACCGGCTTTTGCCAGCATCAAACCGGCAAACATACCGGCCGGACCGAATCCGACGACGACCGGACGGAATCTGGATTGCCTGCGGAGCGTCGGGAACGTATATTCATAACGCTGTGTGAAGAGAACCTTGTTTGACGGAAAACGCGCGGCTATGGACGCTTCGTCTCCGTCCAGCTCAACGCCGACCGCGTAAATCATTTTGATGTCGTTTTTCTTTCTGGAGTCAATGGATTCACGCAGGATCGTAAAGGATCGGAAATCATTGACCGGAATTCCAAGCGCTTTGCCGGCAGCGCGTTGGATGTCCGCTTTGCCGCTGCCGAGCGGAAGGGTTAATTCGTTGATTCTCAGCATAACGCGGCCGCTTTCCCGGCGAGTCTGCCGCTTGTGAAGGCCCACGTCAGATTGTATCCGCCGCAGCGTCCGTCAACATTCAGCAACTCGCCGCAAACGAAGAGGCGGGGCGTGTCTTTCGACTGCATCGTGAGCGGATCGAAGCGCGACAGATCCGCGCCGCCCGCTGTGACCTGCGACCGATCGAAGCCCATCGTCCCGGAGATCTCGCAGAGCTCCGCGTGGATCGCTTCAACCAGATTGGCCACATCATTGGCGCACAGCGCGGAAAGCGTCGTCTGCATATCGATTCCGCAAAGAGACAGCTTGTGAATGCCGAGCTTTTTGTTCATCACGCCGCTCAACAGGAAATCTGCGGTCAGCTCCGGATCGTGCTCGATCATAAAATTGAGATATGCCGCAGTCTGCTCCTGTTTGAAGTCGGGCAGCGAGTCGATGACCGCGAAAATCTTGCTTCTCTTCTGTTCCGCGTAGTGCATGGCGACGCAGCGGGAAACCTCCATAACAGGGATTCCGGAAATGCCGTAGTCCGCGTATTGGATCTCACCGGTCGATTCCGCGAGAACGCGTTCGTCGGAGACGATCAGGATGCGGCCCGACGCGCGGACGCCCTTTAAACGGGCTTCCGGTTTTGAGAGCTTAATGCCTGTCAAGGCCTGAGAAAGCGTCGTGACCGGCACGTCAAGCGATCGAAGGATCGGATAACAGGAGCCGTCGGAACCCTGCGCGGGCGTTGCCTTGCCACCGCCGGCGACAATCAGCGCGTCGCAGGCGTAACGGTCGTTCAGAAGGAAACCGTTCTCAGCGCGCGAGACGCGCGTGATTTTCTCCTGTATCACACGAATGCCGAGCCGTTTCAGTTCATTTCGAAACGCGTCCTGAACAGACGCGGCCTGATCGCTCATCGGGTACAGTCGTCCGAGCTCTTCCGTGTAAAGATGCAGCCCCATTTGCTCGAAGAAATGTATATGGCTCTCAACATCGCAGGCGCGAATGGCCTGCTCAGCAAAAGACACGTCGCCGTAATACATCTCCGGTTTTGGATCGCGATTCAGGATATTGCATCTGCCGTTGCCGGTCACAAGCAGCTTCTTGCCGACGATCGGCAGTTTTTCGTAAATGGTAACGGCGGCGTCCGGGTTTGTACGCGCGGCCTCGATCGCCGCTGCCATGCCGGATGCGCCTGCGCCGATAATGCCGATGGTTATAGCCAAAACAATCAACCTCAAATCAATTCTATTCTGATTTATTTTACCCTTGCTGTGCGGATCTGTCAAGAAAAAAAGCTTGCAATTCAGAGATTCTTGTGCTATAGTAAATGTGAATAAGAAACCGAGGTGATTTGAGAATGGATGGCATCAATCTGACGAAGATCTACGTGATCCTTGACTACTTTATCAAGCTCATCAGCGATTATCTCAGCAAATTGCAGGCAATGTTCTCCGCCGGTCAAGAACCTGCGGAAGACGCGGCAGAGCCTGCCGGCGACGAGGGTTGAGTTCAGACATGCAGTTGGCTCCGGTTTTTCCGGAGCCTTTCCTATTATGAAACCCTCCGGACGGATCCGGAGGGCGTTATTTAACGGTGCAGCTTATTCTTCGCTTTCGAGCGAGGCCGGCGCTTTATTCCTGTTCAGAACCAGATTCGTGATGATGCCGAGGATCAGCGCGCAGGCAATCTCTGTCAGTGTGACCTGACCGATCTTCAGCGTCATGCCGCCGATACCGGTGATCAGAATGACGGAAACGACAAACAGGTTGTTGTTTTCACCGAGATCAACCTTCTGCACCATCTTGAGACCGCTGACAGCGATAAAACCGTAAAGCGTGATGCAGACGCCGCCCATGACGCAGGAGGGGATCGTTGCAAGGAATGTAACAAACGGACCGAAGAAGGAGATTGCGACACAGATAATAGCAGTCGCGAGGATCGTGATCACGGAGGCGTTGCCGGTGATGGCCACGCAGCCGATAGACTCGCCGTAGGTGGTGTTGGGGCAACCGCCGAAAAACGCGCCCGCGATGGAGCCAACGCCATCACCCAGAAGCGTTCTGTGGAGACCCGGCTCCTCAAGCAGTTCATGGTTGATGATTGTGGAAAGGTTTTTATGGTCAGCAATATGCTCGGCAAAGACAACGAACGCGACGGGGATGTAGGCGACGGCGATCGTGGCGATGTATTTGCCGTCGATGGCGGAAAGCCCCTTCGCGGCCTTCAGGAACGAAAAATCAGGCACCCACTGCATATTTTTGAACAGAGAGAAATCGACGATCATCAGGCTGTCGACGCCGGTCTTCATGCCGATCAGGGTGAAGATGGTAGCGACAATATAGCCGGCCACTATACCGATGATGAAGGGAATGAGCTTGGCCATCTTTTTGCCGTAGACGGAGCAGATCATGACGGTGAACAGCGTCACAAGCGCACAGATGAGGCCGACCCAGCCGTGAGCAGTCATCTCATAGGTGCCGTCGACGGGATTTGCGAACTTGAGCGCGTCGCCCACAGCGTTTCCTGCAAGGGAAAGACCGATGATGGCGACCGTGGGGCCGATGACGACGGCGGGCATCAGTTTGTCGATCCATTTGACGCCCGCGACCTTTACGACGATCGCAATGACGACGTAGACAAGACCGGCAAAGAGCGCGCCGAGAATGATGCCGGCATAACCGGCTTCAGCAGATGCCGCGCCGCCGAACGCGGCAAACATGGAACCGAGGAACGCGAAGGATGAACCGAGGAACACGGGGCTTCTGAACTTGGTGAAAAGAAGGTAGACAACCGTGCCGACGCCCGCGCCGAAAAGGGCGGCGGACTGGCTCATGCCGTTGCCGACGATTGCGGGAACTGCGATCGTTGCCGCGAGGATCGCAAGCAGCTGTTGGAAAGCGAAGATGATTACCTTCCCGACAGGCGGTCTGTCTTTCACGTCATAAACAAGCTTCATAGGACGATACTCCTTTTTCCGACGCGTATGAAAAAACCTTACCGGATTGCAGAAAGACGCAAGGTAAGGCAGTTCAATATTCAGTCGCTGCACGCCCGTCTTGCCAATCTCTCTGTATTGGTTTAAAAACATTTCATATGCGTGATTGATTTCGTCGGGATGCCCCGCACGTTGTAATTATCATATCATAGCGCATACTGGAAGTCAACCATCAATCTGTATAACATCCCGCCTGCGGAAAAGAAAAATCTTGTCTCATTACGCAAGCGCGGTTTTCTTAAACAAGGAACAGCTCCAGCAGCAGAACGGTGAGGCAGCAGCCGGCGGCTGTGAGGAACAGATTCGCGCCGAACCAGGCCGCGATCAATCCGACGAGGAGCGCCGCGTATCCGGCGATCGGGTTTTGCGTCGCTTCGGTGATCGCGGGAAACGTCATAACCGCAAGGGTCACATACGGCACATAGTATAGAAAGGATTTGATAAAACGGTTTTCGATCGGCTTTCTGAAAACAAGGAGCGGGAGAACGCGAACAAGATACGTTACGGCGAACATGACAAGGATATAGATCCACGTTTTAAGCATGCTGTTCCTCCTTGTCATCGTCAACAGGACGGATCAGCGCCGCGGCAGCGGCAATGAGGATCGTCAGCAGGATCGTGCGATTCCCGCCGGACCACTCTCGCACGACGGGCAGGCGCGCCATCGCATAGCTCAGTGCGAAGGAGACGGCGACAGCCGCAAGGACGGCTTTATTCTTCCTGGACGGCGGGACAATAACCGCCAAAAACATGCCGTATAACGCAACGCTCAAAGCGCTGACAGCGCGAAGCGGTAATACGTTGCCGGCGGCGATACCGAGCGCGGTTCCCAGTGCCCAGCAGGGGGAGGCGACGACCGCGCATCCGTAGACAAAGGACGCGTTCACATATCCAGGCCGGGCGATGGTGACGCCGAAGATTTCGTCTGTAACATACATGCCGATCCCCAGACGGTTGATCCATTTTTCATCCGACCGGATTCGCTGTGCGAGCGCGCAGGACATCAGAAAGTACCTGGCGTTGACGATGACGCTCATCAACGCGACCAGAAGGTAAGGCGCTGCCTCGGCGATCAGGCTGAATACGGCGTATTCGCCCGCGGACGCGTTGGTCAGCAGACTGGCGGCGAAGCCCTGAAAGATCGTCAGGCCGGCTTTCTTCGCCGTGATGCCAAGAGAAAAAGACACGGCAAAATAACCGAGTCCGATCGGGACGCCGGCTTTCAGGCCGCTGGTAAAGGGTCGCTGCTGCATCAGTTCACGCTCCTTTTATGCTCAGGCCAATATTATGCAACAATCTGATCGAAAAGTAAAGAGCCCGCGCGCAAAACGCGGACTCTTTTTCAGCAAAACGTGGTTTACACGACCAGATTGGAGACGCCGAAGAAGTTCTGGATCTTCATCCAAAGGTTGATGAACCAAAGCTCGATCTGCGTCCAGAAGCTGACGAAACGGTACTTCGCGTACTCGACGGGCTCCTCTTTGGCGTACATATCGGCGTAGGTGACGAAGTCGGTCGTGAATTCGCCGGTCGCCTCGTCGATATCAAAGTATCTGATGCCTCTGTAATTCGTCTCGCCGTAGGATGCGACGCCGCAGGTCGGCACGTTGATAAAGAGCATATCCTCGTAGGGCAGGATGAAGGAATTGGTGTGATCGTGCCCGGTGATCACGGCGGAAACGTTGCCGGCCGCCTTCAGGGCGTCATATTCGCCGCCGTTGACCTCGCTGGGGTTGGGAGCCTCGCCAATGTGACCGCCTGCATCAAGCACGGCGTCGGGGAGCTTGTAATACTTCTTGAGGTGAATGTAGGACTCACGCGTGCCGGCGGGCACTTCCTCCAGAGCGTTGTAAACCTCGGGAAGGATGATGTGCTGGAACGCCATAGAAGCGGGTTTGCCGAGCTTTTCGTTCGTCGCGGTGAACCAGGCGAGCTGATCCTCGTTGACGTGATCGTAGCCGCCGTTGACGGGATCATAAGTGCCGGAATCCATCATCCAGAACACGTATTTGACCTCGCCGTTCCCGTCGGAGGAATAGACGGGG
>ONWP01000334.1 GCA_900321595.1 uncultured Eubacteriales bacterium | reverse complement strand
GCTGGCTCCGTCTTCTGCGCGGTCGTCGTTTCCGTCCGCTGTTTTGAATTGGACGCCGCGGTCGTCGTTTCTGCGGGCGCGGCTGTCACAGCGGCGGCTGACGCGATCTCGTCCGACGCGGTCTCGATCTTCGGCGCCGGCTTGTGTTTCAGGAACGTGACCGCCAGCGTCACGGCGAGCGCGATCGCGAGCAGTCCCGCGACGACGCCCAGGACGATCGCGGCGACGTTCGGTTGCTTCTTTTCGTTCATGGGGCGGGCTCCTTCCTTTCTCATGATCACTTATTTCAGATACAGAATAACACGCGCCGCCTGAAAAAACAAGCGGACGCGCGTTTTTTTTGCGATGATCATTCCGGGATCGTCAGCTCGGCGTGATAGGAGCGGATCGCCCAGTAGGTCTCGCCGTCGGCCTCCTGCAGCTCGGCGACGAGCGTCCCGGTCCCGTCGACCGGTTTGTCGTCCGCGCCGGCCGCCCACCGCTGGTAGTCGACCGTGAAGGTGTAGACGCCGTCCGCATCCTGCTTCATCTCGCGGGCGCGCGCGTAAAGGCCGCTCGTGACGTCGTCGCGCTGGTTTGCCATCCAGACCTCGCCGTTTTCGTATTTGCGGAAGACGCCGCCGAGATCGTCCCGCGTCAGCGCGGAGAAGTCGATCGGCTCGAGGTTCAGCGTGCGCCGGGCGAGCTCATTCAGCAGATCGGCCTGATAGACGGTATACAGGTGCTCGCCGTCCGCGCCGAAGGGATCGGTTGCCGGGGTGAATTCCCGCTGCTCCGGGCTGCGGTAGAGATAGTCGTACAGGGGGCAGCGCGCGCCCCGGAACAGGACGTCCGCGGCAGCGCCGGATGCGGTGTCGAAGTCGATCGTGAAACGCGCCTGATCGCCGTTCAGATCGTACCGCGCCAGCGTCAGCGTCAGCGCGTTGAGCAGCGTGTTGCCGGAAAAGCGCACGCCGAGCTTTTCGAGGTTTTCGTCGTCCTCGGGCAGAAACGACGTGAATCCGCTGTCCGTCGTCGGCGCGGGCGCGGCGTCGCCTTCCGTCAGAGCCTGCGTCGGCGCGGCGGCCCGCGTGACGCGCGCGCTTTCCGCGGCGGACGGCAGCTCCGTCGTCGGCCGCTGTACCCGATCCCTTCGCGCGACGGCAAAGATCACCACGGCCAGTACGACGGCGGCCGCGACGGCCGCGGCGATGATCCCGATCCGTTTTTTCATATCTTTTCCCCCTTCAGCTGTTGACGAGGCCATTGTAGCACACACGAACGCGAGAAGCAACCGTCCCGGCGCGATCGCGGGCGCTGTTTTACAAAAATGCAGCAAGCTGCAAAGATATTAAATAGAGTATTGCTTCTTATCAAACGGTATGATATCCAGTCTGCTTTCGCCTTGCCGGACGAGGCAAAGACGAGGCAGGAACAGCGCCCCTTGCTGCTGACCGGAGACGGCTTTAAAAAAATCATCGTCACAAAGGACGCGCTTGCGCCGCTCTATAACGAAAACGGCGTTCTGGTGATGAGCATCTTTGATCTTTTGCTTGATCCGGAGAGTCTGGACAAATAACGATCGCGGCAGATCTCCGTCCGGAAATTTGCGTTAGACGTTGCAAATTTCCGGGAAGATGCTATAATAGACGGGAATCGCGGAAAGGGAGCGTGAAATATGCGTTCATTCAATAAATCCACCAAGCTCGATCATGTGCTGTACGACGTGCGCGGGCCGGTCCTCGAGGAGGCCCAGCGCATGGAGCAGGGCGGCTTCGACGTGCTCAAGCTCAATATCGGCAACCCCGCGCCCTTCGGCTTCTCGGCGCCGCAGGAGGTCATCCTCGACATGCTCAGCAACGTGCGCACGAGCCAGGGCTATTCCGACTCCAAGGGCATCTTCAGCGCGCGCAAGGCCATCATGCAGTACGCGCAGCTCAAGGGCATCCCCGGCGCGGAGATCGACGACATCTACACCGGCAACGGCGTCAGCGAGCTGATCAACCTGTGCATGCAGGCGCTGCTGGACGACGGGGACGAGATCCTGATCCCGGAGCCGGATTATCCGCTGTGGACGGCGACCGCCACGCTGGCGGGCGGAAAGCCGGTCCATTATATCTGCGACGAAGCGGCCGACTGGTACCCGGATCTCGACGACATGCGGTCGAAGATCACGCCGAAAACGAAGGCGATCGTCCTCATCAACCCGAACAATCCCACCGGCGCGGTGTATCCGAAGGAGCTCCTCGAGCAGATCGCGCAGCTCGCGCGGGAAAACGAGCTGATCCTCTTCTCCGACGAGATCTACGACCGGCTGTGCATGGACGGCGAGAAGCATATCTCCATCGCGTCGCTGGCGCCGGACGTCTTCTGCGTCACGTTCTCCGGCCTGTCGAAGTCCCACATGATCGCGGGCTTCCGCATCGGCTGGATGATCTTAAGCGGCAACAAGAAGGCCGCGAAGGACTACATCGAGGGCATCAACATGCTGTCGAATATGCGTCTGTGCTCCAACGTCCCGGCGCAGAGCGTCGTGCAGACCGCGCTGGGCGGCTATCAGAGCGTGAACGAGTATATCGTGCCCGGCGGCCGCGTCTACGAGCAGCGGGAGCTGGTCTACCGGTACTGCTGCGAGATCCCGGGGCTCAGCGCCGTGAAGCCGAAGGCTGCCTTCTACATCTTCCCGAAGCTGGACGTCGAACGGTTCAACATTCACGACGACGAGCAGTTCGCGCTGGACCTGCTGCACGCGAAGCAGGTGCTGATCGTGCCGGGGAAGGGCTTCAACTACCG
>ONWP01000120.1 GCA_900321595.1 uncultured Eubacteriales bacterium | reverse complement strand
GTCATCGTTGAGTCCGGCACGCCGGCGGAGATCTTCGATCATCCGCAGAGCGAGCGGCTGCGCAGCTTCCTTGCGAAGGTGCTGTAATAGCGAAACAAGCCGGTGCAAGCCGGCTTTTTTGCTGCCTTTTTGCGTCTTTACAACCGATTTTTATTCTGCTATAATCAAAACAATGACCGGCCGTCCGCGCCATGCGGACCGCGCCGCCGAAAGGATGATCCGTATGAAGAAACTGATCGCCGTCGCGATCGCCGTGATCTTGACGTTGTCCGCCGTCATGTGCGCGTTCGGTGCGCCAGCCTACAAGGGCGACCTGGACGGGGACGGCAAGGTGCTGGCCGGAGAGGCCCGGCGGATCCTGCGCATGAGCGCGAAGCTGGACCCCCAGCCGGACCGGGACAGCGAGGCGTTCCGTCTGGCCGACGTGGACGGGGACGGGAAGTTGCTCGCGAAGGACGCCAGGATCGCGTTGCGCATCAGCGCGAAACTCGAGCCGATGATGACGAATCAAACGGCAGACTTCTCGACCATCACCGAAGGCAAGCTGATCATGGCGACCAACGCCGCCTTCCCGCCCTATGAGTACATAGAGGATAACATGATCGTCGGCATTGACGCCGAGATTGCCGCTCTGATCGCCGAAAAGCTCGGCCTTGAGCTTGATATTCAGGACGTCGACTTTGATTCCATTGTTGCCGGCGTTGCCGGCGGCAAATACGACATGGGTATGGCCGGCATGACCGTGACGGAAGCGCGCAAGAAGATCGTAAATTTCACCGATACGTATGCCACCAACGTGCAGGCAATCATCGTGCCTGAGGGCAGCCCGATCAAGTCTGCGGATGACATCGCGACCGACGGCAGCATGAAGATCGGCGTACAACTGGGCACCATCGGCGACTTCTATGACAGCGCCGAACCCGAAGACTGGGGCTTCGGCGAGGACAACGTGAAGCGCTACAAGACCGGCCCCGGCGCCCTTCAGGCGCTGATCTCCGGCAAGGTTGACGCTGTCATCATCGACAACGAGACCGCGAAGGCGTATGTCGCCGCGAACGAAGGACTTGTGCTGCTCAGCGAGCCGTATACGGAGGAGAACTACGCGATCTGTGTCGATCCGTCCAACGCCGCGCTGCTTGACGCGGTCAACGGCGCGATCCTGGAGCTGATCAGCGACGGAAGCATTCAGGCGATCATTGATAAGTATTCCTGACGCGATACGATACAAACAAAGCGACCCGCATGCACGGATCGCTTCTTTATTATGCGTTTTTTACTGCATCAGCAAAAACTTTTCAATCGCCTGCGCGACGCCGCCGTCCCGCGCGTCGCAGGAGACGTAGTCGCACATCTGTTTGATCTCGTCGATGGCGTCGCCCATCGCGACGCTGATCCCGGCAGCCCGGAGCATATCCGCGTCGTTGGCGCTGTCGCCCATGGCAATGCACCGCTCGACGGGGATGTGCAGATGCGCCGCCATCCGGCGCATGCCCGTGGCCTTGTCGAAGCCCTTCGTGACGAATTCGGCGTACCGCGCGTGCTGGAACACCGTGTATTTTTCGCTGAACAGCGCGTGCTCCTGCGGCGTCAGCTGGCCGCGGATGTACAGCTTGCTGATCTTCACGCCGCGCCAGACGGTGTCAAATTCGTCGGCGCGCGTCAGCCGGTCCGGCCCGCGGTGATCCTTTGGGTACATCCAGAGCGTTGTGGTCTCCCCCTCGAAGCCGACCTCGCGTCCCTGCCCCTCAAAGTGCCGGGCGATCGCCTTGAGCTCGTCGACGGGCATGACGTGGTGGAAGATCTGCTCCCCGCGCAGCCGCAGGTCGGTGCCGATGCCCGCCACCGCGCCGTCAAGGGGCAGATTCTCCATAAGCCCGTTCGGGATCATCCCGAAGCTGCGGGCGGTGTTGAGGAAGATGTAATGCCCTCTGCTTCGCGCCTCGCGCAGCGCGCGCACATTCGCCGCCGGTACCGCGCCGTCGCAGTACAGCGTGTTGTCGATGTCCAGAAAAACGGCATAGGATTCCATGGCTGCTGCTCCTTACCCCAAAGCCTTCCGCAGCGCGTCGGCGGCCTTCGCGCGGATGTACCGGCTCACGTCGCCCTCGAGCACCTCCGCGACGCGCAGACCCGTGTCGGTCAGCGCGATGAAGGTCCGGTCGCCCACCTCGGTCACGTCCAGCGCGCTTTTGCGCGCGAGTCCGTCGATCGCCTGCGAGACCTCGAAATAGTTCGCGACGCCGCTTTCATACAGCGCGGACTGCATCACGGCGCGATCCACGGACGCGCCCAGATCCCGCAGCAGCACGCAGACGAGGATCTTGATCTTTTCCCGGGATCGGATGCCGCCGCGGTCGTCATCCACCGGATACGCGTCGAGCTGGTAATCCAAGTTCCGTCACCTCACAATGTAGACAGGTCGTAGGGTGTTTGCTGGTAAACGAAATAATTGAGCCAGTTGGTAAAAAGCAGCATGCCTGTGCTGCGCCAGTTGAGGATCGGCGTCTTCGCCGGATCGTCGTCGGGGAAATAGTTTTGCGGGATCTGCGGC
>ONWP01000294.1 GCA_900321595.1 uncultured Eubacteriales bacterium | reverse complement strand
CCCGACCGTCTTCATCGACGACGACGAAAACAAAACGCCGTACATCATGTTCGGTTACACGGTCGCCGGCAAGCAGTATTACATCGCGCGGCTGAACGAAGACATGATCTCCCTCGCGGAGGAGCCGAAGGCGGTCGAGATCGTGGACGGCTGGCAGAACGACGCGTGCTGGATCACAAAATGGGGCGACACCTACTACCTGAACTCCCACGGCGGCGATTACGCGACAAGCAAGAACATCTACGGGCCTTATACGTACCGCGGCAGGATCTGTGAGGACTGCTTTACCGACCACGGCACGTTCTTCACCTTCCACAACCAGACCTATTTCACCTACGGCGTGCCGGAAAACTATGGCAGCGGCGAACCGCTCGATCGGTTTTACAGAACGACGAAGTTCGTTTACGCGCACATCAAGGACAACGGCGACGTCGTGACCGACGAATTCATCAAAAAAGTCGGGGTCGGCCAGTACGACGCGACGTGGGATGCCATTAACGGCGAGTGGTATTTCGACGCTGCCGACGGCGTCGTCAAGAAGGAAAACGCCGACGGCTTTGAGCTGCGCGGCATTGCGGACGGCTCCTATCTGTCGTTCCCGAAGATCGGCAATATGCCTGCAAACGCCGTTCTGAAACTGCGCGCCGCAAACGGCGGCGATCAGCCCTGCACGGTGGAGATCCGGGAAGAGACCCCCGACGGTGCGCTGCTCGGCAGCTGCGTCGTCGGCAACACCGGAGGCTTTGACCGCTTCGAGACTTTCGACGTCGCTCTAAGCAATACCGAAGGAACGCACGGGATCTGCTTCGTTTTCCATACCGAGGCCGACGAGGCGCTTCGTTTCGAGGATTTCAGCTTCGCAAAGTCTGAATGACCGTAACGGACGGATCGCCATCCGGCCGTTCCCGCAAAACATGAATCATCAAGAAGAGAGAAGTACCGATTCGGCGCTTCTCTCTTCCCTGTTATTCTTCAATAGTATCGACGGATCGCCGCCGCTGTGGATCGAAACGTGCCTGATTCATCGATAAATGCGCCTTGCATATTGCCGTAACGATATGCTATCATAGCGTCAGACGCCGCGGCGGTAAACGCCGAACGCAGCATCGGACGCCGCGCCCGGTATTGACATCCCGCCGCCGTTTTGTATAATATGAATTGAGAAATATAAAACACGGGAGGGCGCCATGATCAGCAAATGGATCAGCTTCTGGCTCGTCGCAGTCACACTGCTGGGCGGCGCGCTGCACTGCCGGCGCCTGCCGGCAGGCGCCGGTTTTCCTGCCGCGTATGCGACGGAGGAGATCAACATGGAGAAATACCGCGGGATCCGTTCCGCAGTCGCGGACTGCGGCGGCGTGCCGACGCTGTACGTGAACGGCGAGCCGTTCCCCGCCGCGGCCTACATGACGTATCTGGAGGAGAACGCGGACTACGAAGCCTTTGCCCGGGCAGGGTACCGGCTGTTTTCCGTCCCTGTCCTGTTCGCCGGCAGATGGATCAACAGCGCGTCAGACACGAAGCCCTTTCACGACGGGATCTTCGATGAGAAGGGCGCGCCGGACTTTTCGACGCTTGACGCCCCCGTCGCGCGGATCCTCGGCGCCTGTCCCGACGCGCTGATCTTCCCGCGGCTCAATCTCTCCATGCCGCTGTGGTGGATCGAGGAAAACCCGGCCTGCACGGACGGGACCGGCAGACGCGAATCGCTGTACGCGCCGGAATTTCGCGAAACGGCGGCCGATCTGCTCCGGACCGTCATCGATCATATCAACGAGAGCGATTACGCTTCGCACATCGTCGGTTACCAGATCGCCGGCGGCAACACAGAGGAGTGGTTTCACTTCGATCTGAACGCGGGCCGCAGCGAGGCCGCCGAACGCGCCTTCAACGAGTACCTCGCGGCGTACTACCCGGACTGCGGCTTCTCGGGGCTGCCGGACCTGTCGCCGCTGCGCAGGAAGGGCGCGTATCACCGGGACGCGCATCTGGCGCTGTTCCTGGAATTCGCGAGCCGCGCCGTCGCGGACGACATCTGTTACTTCTGCACCGTCGCGAAGCAGGCGACCGGCGCGAACGTGGTCGTCGGCACATTCTACGGCTACTCGCTCGAGGTCACGTCGTCGCTCTACGGGACGCACGCGCTCTCGACGATCCTCAACTGCGGCAACGTCGATTTCATCTGCTCCCCGAACTCCTATATCGGCACGCGCGATCCGGACGCGGACTGGACGGAGATGTATCCGGCGGATTCGGTGCGTCTGCACGGGAAGCTGTGCATGCAGGAGTGCGACGTGCGCACGCATCTGACGAAGCTCCTGCGGGATTCCTCCCCCGCCTACGCCGGGGAAAGCGGCTACGACGCGCCGATCTGGCAGCCGCTTGCCGACAGGGCGCAGTCAATCAGCATGCTGAAAAAGACCTTCAGCCGGCAGCTCGTCAAGGGAAACGGGTTCTGGTGGTTCGACATGTGGGGCGGCTGGTACGACGATCCCGCGCTCATGGATCAGCTGCGCCAAATGCGCGAGCTTGCCGCCGCGTCCCTGTCGGACGATGACCGGTCCGGCGCCGCGGCGCTCGCCGTCTTCGTCGACGAGAGCGCGTATTGTCATATGACGGATTCCGCGATCCGCGCGCAGGCATACGAGCAGCGCCGCCGGCTCGGGCAGATGGGCGCGCCGTACGACCTGTACGACGTCAGCGACTTCGAAGCGGTGCGCGGCAAGTATAAGGCGGTCGTGTTTCTCTCCGATCTGAAGACGGACGCCATGCGCCGGGCGCTCGACCTCTGCCGAAGGGAGCGGATCCGTTACATCTCGCTTTCAGCTTTGAAAAAATCCTTCTCGACGAAGGAGCTGCGCGCCTTCTGCAAAGCAAACGGCGTCCACGTCTACTGCGAAACGGACGACCTCGTCTACGTCGGCGGGAATTATCTCGCCGTTCACGCGGCGAAAACGGGCGACGTGACGCTCCGGCTGCCGCAGGCGTGCGCCTGGCGCGAGCTGCTCAAGGATACGGAAACCGGCCTGTCCGGCGCGGGCGATACGATGACGATCCCCATGACGGCGAACGAGACGAAGCTGTTCCGGCTGGAACGCGCGGAAAATCCTGCTCACGAATCCTGACAAACAAACCGCTTTATTATTTATGTTGTTGCGCAAAGACAATTTGTTGGTTTGTCAATGATGTGTTACAAAAAGTTGGTTAAAAAAGTTCGCCGGATTTCGTGTAGGCATTGACGTAATCGATCGGGGCT
>ONWP01000083.1 GCA_900321595.1 uncultured Eubacteriales bacterium | reverse complement strand
TCCGCCATGACCGCGTCCGCGTTTTCCCGGATATCGTAGCCGCCGTCAAAGATATGACAGGTGTCCAGACAGACGCCCAGCTTCTCCGGAAGCCGCACACGGTCGATGATCGCGCGCAGCTCTTCAAAGCGAGCGCCGACCTCGCTGCCCTTGCCCGCCATGGTCTCCAGCAGCACGGTGGTGCGCATGTCCGGCGTCAGAACCGCGTCGAGCATCTCCACGATGTAGCCGATCCCGGCGTCAACGCCCTGCCCCACGTGACTGCCGGGGTGGAAGTTGTAGTAATTGCCCGGCACATATTCGAGCCGGCGCAGATCGTCCGCGAAGGTCTCCCGGGCGAACGTCCGGATGCTCTCGTCCGCGGAGCAGGCGTTGAGCGTATACGGCGCGTGCGCGACGATGGGGCCGAAGCCGTTCTCCCGGGCGAAGGCGACGAACGCGGCCGCGTCCGCCTCATCGAGCTCCTTCGCCTTGCCGCCGCGTGGGTTGCGCGTGAAGAACTGAAAGGTGTTCGCGCCGATCGACTTTGCCTGTCGTCCCATGGCCATGAAGCCCTTGGACGCCGAGAGGTGACAGCCCAGATACAGCATATTATCCGTCCTTTTTTTCGTTTTCTTTCTCTTTTTTGCCGATGTAGAGCGCGCGGAAGGAATTGAGCACCGCCAGCACCATGACGCCCACGTCGCCGAAGACCGCGACGCTCATGCCCGTCACGCCGAAGGCGCACAGCGCGAGGATGATCAGCTTCACGGCGATGGACAGCACGATATTTTCCTTCGCGATGGTCATGGTGCGCTTCGACAGCCGGATCGCGTCGAGCGCCTTTTCCGGCTCGTCGGTCATGATGACCACGTCCGCCGCCTCGACCGCCGCGTCGGAGCCGAACGCGCCCATGGCGACGCCCACGTCCGCGCGCGCCAGCACCGGCGCGTCGTTGATGCCGTCGCCGACGTACATCACGCTGCCGGCGCCGTCCTCCATCAGCATTTCCAGCTTCGCGACCTTATCCGCCGGGAGAAGCCCCCCGTAGACATCGTCCACGCCGAGCTGTTCGCCGGCAAACGCCGCGGCGCTCTCGGTGTCGCCGGAGAGGATCGCCGTGCGGATCTTCTGCGCGCGCAGACCGTCGATCAGCGCCTTCGCGCCGGCCTTCGGCCTGTCGCTGATCCGCAGCGCGCCCAGATACGCGCCGTCGACGGCGACGTAGACCACCGTGCCGCCTGGCGCCGGCGTGTACGCGACGTTTTCGCGCTGCATCAGCTTTTCGTTGCCGACGGCCACGCGCTGGTCGTGTACGAAGACGATCAGCCCCATGCCGGGCGCCTCGACGGCTTCGCCCACCAGCGCCTGCCGGACGGGCTTGCCGTACGCCTCGCGGATCGAGCGCGCGATCGGGTGGTCGGAGGCGCTCTCGGCGTAGGCGGCGTACTGCAGCACCTGCTCGGCGGTCGCGTCCGCGGCAGGCTCCACGCGCGTGACGGCGAACACGCCTTCGGTCAGCGTGCCGGTCTTGTCAAAGACCGCGCGCCGCACGTCGGCGAGCGCTTCCATATAAGTGCCGCCCTTGATGAGGATGCCCTTTTTCGCGGCGCCGCCCATGCCGCCGAAGAACGCCAGCGGTACGCTGATGACCAGCGCGCAGGGACACGAAACGACCAGGAAGGACAGCGCGCGGTAGATATAGTCGCTCCACTTCGCGTCGCGGATCACAAGCGGCGGGATCACCGCCAGGATCAGCGCGAGCCCCATCACGGCCGGGGTGTAGTATTTCGCGAATTTTGTGATAAACCGCTCGGATCTTGACTTCCGGGCGTAGCTGGACTCCACGAGCTCCAGGATGCGCGAGGCGGTGGAGTCCTCGAACCGCTTCGTGACGCGCACCGTCAGCGCGCCGTCGCCGTTGACGCAGCCGGAGAGGATCTCCTGCCCCGGCGCGATCGGTCTGGGCATGGATTCGCCGGTCAGCGCGGACGTATCCAGCGTGGAGCTGCCCTCGGCGACGACGCCGTCGAGCGGCACCCGGTCGCCGGGCAGGACGCGGATCAGGTCGCCCACCTCGACGAAGTCGGGATCGGTCTCCTCGACGCCTTTCTCCGTCACCAGCCGCGCCGTCTCCGGGCAGATCTCGGTCACGGCCTTGATGCTCCTGCGGGAGCGGTTCACGGCGTAGTGCTCGAAATGCGTCCCGACCCGGTAGAAGACGATGACGAACACCGCCTCCGGATACTCGCCGATCAGGAACGCGCCCACGGCGGCCGCCAGCATCAGCGTATCTTCCGTAAAGAAATTCTTCTGCGCGAAGCCCTTGACGGCGGAACGCACCACCGTGAAGCCGCCCACGGCAAACGCCGCCAGATACATGACGACGCAAAGCGCCCTGCTGACGCCGGCCAGCTGCATGCTCAGCGCCGCCAGCAGCAGTACGCCGCTGAGCGCTGTGAGCAGTATCGCGTGTTTTTCCTTCTCCGTCACGGCGAAGCGCCTCCCTCTGTTCAGCTTGTCTTTCAGATAAACTCGACGACCGTATCCGGCTCAACGTACCTGACGGCGGCCAGGATCTGCGGCTTGAGCCCCTCCCAGGCGGCCTCGTCCACGTCGAGCAGCATCTTTTCCGTCATGAAATTCACGGCGCAGCTGTTGACGCCGTCCATGGAGGACACCTTGTCCTCGATCTTCGCGGCGCAGTTGGCGCAGCAGAGCTCCCGCAGCATAACTTTCTTTCTCATTCGAGTTCCTCCTTCTCCTGCACATGGGCAAGTCCAGTTTCGATGATGGTGCGCACATGGTCGTCCGACAGGGCGTAATAGACGTTCTTGCCGTCGCGGCGATACGCGACCAGATCCGCGTCCTTGAGCACCTTGAGCTGATGGGAGACCGCCGATTTGCTCATCGCCAGCACCGCCGACAGGTCGCAGACGCACAGCTCGCCGCCGTCGAGCGCCGCCAGGATGCGCATCCGCGTCGAATCGGCCATCACCTTGAAGAAGTCCGACGCGGAAAAGAGCAGATCCGTATCGGCCAGCCGCGCCCTCGCGTCGGCGACAGCCTGCGGATGGATCACGTCGCAGTCGCACATGGGGCCGAGCGTCCGGTTCACCATAAACAGCACCTCCGAAACAGTTGAATCATCGTTCAACTGTATTATAGTTGAACGACCGTTCAATTGTCAAGAGGTTTTTTGAATTTTTTCGCGTTCCGCGCCGCGAAAAATGAAACGCTTGCAACAGCGCGCGATTTATGATAGAATACCCATTGATTTCAAAAAAGAAAAGGACGGACACGGCATGAAATTCTTTCAGGATGTGACGGACGTCACATTTGTCGGCATCGATCACATATTCCGGGTCTCCTCGGTTTTCTGCGAATTCGCGATCGGGTCGCACGTGATCACCATCCGCTGGTACGGCGTGATCATCGCGCTGGGCTTCGCGCTGGCGGCGCTGCTGGGCGGGCGCATCGCGTACACGTGGAAGATGGATCTGGGCAAGATGATCGACGTGCTGATCTACGGCACGCTCGGCGGCGTCATCGGCGCGCGGCTGTACTACGTCGCGTTCAAGTGGAGCTGGTACAGCGCCCATCCCGTCGATATCTTCAAGATCTGGGAAGGGGGGCTGGCGATCTACGGCGGCATCATCGGCGGCGTGCTGGCCGCGTTTATCACCGCGAAGATCGAAAAGCTGAACTTCCTCAACCTGCTCGACTGCGTGGGCATCTCGCTGCTCGTCGGTCAGGGCATCGGCCGCTGGGGCAACTTCGCCAATCAGGAGGCCTTCGGCGTGAATACGAACGGCAGCTACGGCATGATGAGCCGGAAGGTCTCCGACTACATCCTCGCGAATCAGGCGAGCCTGCCCGGCGTGGATCCGACGAAGCCGGTGCACCCCACGTTCTTCTATGAATTCGTCTGGTGTATGCTGGGCGTGCTGGTGCTGTGGCTGGTGACGCGCAAGTGGCGGAAATTCTCCGGCCAGACGGCGCTGTGCTACGGCGTCTGGTACGGCACGGGCCGCGCCGTCATCGAGGGGCTTCGCACCGACAGCCTCTATATCGGCGACTCGGGCATCCGGGTGAGCCAGCTGGTGTCGATCATCGCCGTCGTCATCTGTGCGGCGACGCTGGTCGTGATGCTGGTCCTTCGCAGTAAGCACCCGAAGCCCGTCGAAGGGATCGACTTCTTCACGGAGCCCAAGCCCTTCTTCAAATTCCAGAAGAAAAAAGCGGCCGCCGAAGCCGG
>ONWP01000161.1 GCA_900321595.1 uncultured Eubacteriales bacterium | reverse complement strand
GTATAAACGCTTAATAATTGTAATTCAAGATGTTTTTAGAATTAAGTGATGAACGGTCGATCTTTTGAGGTGAACGGTCATTTTTCGGCGCAAAAACCGGCTCCCGCGCGGGGAACCGGTTGCTTTTGCGTCAGAAGAGGATCAAAGCTCGCTCTCCAGTTTTGCGGAGTACCGCAGGATCTTGCGCGCCTCGCCGGCGAGCAGCTTGCCGTCGCCGTTCAGGTCGCAGTTGATGAACGCCATGCCCTCGAGCGTCTCCAGCTTCGCGGAAGCGCGCAGCACCAGACGCGCGTCCTTCGCGAGCACCTTGCCGTCGAGGTCCGCGTCGCCGCGCAGACCGCCGGGCGGGAGCTCGCCCTTTTTCAGCGCGCGGATCGTCAGATCGGCGCCCGGCATCAGGAGCGTGATCGCGCCGTCGGCGTCCGCCTCCAGCGCGGACGCGGGGATGTAATAGTCACAGTCGACGATCGCCCAGCCGGCGAAGTCGCCGGGGTCGTTCGGGCGGAGCGTGACGGGCGTGGCGGAGAACAGATCGAGCGATGAAAGCGCCTGCGATGAGACGTCCGCGCCGTCCGCGGCCGCGATGATCCCGTTTTCCACGGTCAGGGCATGCTCCTCGCCGCCGCAGAACGGATCGTACTCCACGACGATATCCGTATAGCCGACGTGGTCCTCGCCGCCGGGCTCGGAGTTCGCGAACCGCCAATTGACCCGGATCGTCTCGGTATAGAACCGATCCCCGCCCGCGATGACCGTCTCGCGGTAATTCCCCATGAATTCGTAAAGCGAGGTTCTGATCATCGGCGGGATCGTGATCATCGTATGCGGGACGCCGTCGACGGTCCGGACGGCCAGATTGCAGCCGCTCAGCCACCGGCCGCCGTTAAAGTCACGCACGGCGTCGCTGCTCGCGCTGACGACCTCCGGAATGCCGACGACGCCGATCCACTGGTCGACGCATCTGCCAACCGGGAAGAGCTCAACGGTCACGACGTCGAAATCCGGGTCGTCCATATTGAAGGCGTACCGGATCTTTGTCTTGCTGGCAGATACGCGGCAGTCGTCCCCGGTATAGCCGGTCGGCATGACCTTCACGGCGCCGCAGAGCGCGCACTTGAATTCCTCGAGTCCGCGCACGGTCGTCGTCGCTTCGCGCGTCACTCTGCCCGTCGGCTCCCACCGGTGGACGTAGCTCGTGTAGCCGCCCTTTTCGGCGACCTTGCCGCAGGCGCGGCACAGCACGTCGCCGGAATAGCCGTGCTTGTCGCACGTGCCGTCGACGGGGCCGCGCGCGACGACCAGCTTGTTCCCGCGCTTGTCCGTGACGACGTTCCCCTTGCGGTCGCGCTGGTAGATGACCTCGTCCTTCACGAGCGTATAGAGATCGGTATGCCCGGTCGGCAGCGACTCCTCCCCGCGCGCGATCGTCTTGCCGCATTCGGCGCAGACGGTATCGCCGGTGTAGCCGCCGGCGGTGCAGGTCGCATCGACCGCGTTCGCGAGCGTTTTCCGGCTGTGGTCGCAGCCGTCCTCATAGAGCGCTCTGAATGACCACGCCTCGGCGTCCGCGATAAACCTGGGGTCGGCCCCCCAGTTATGTATCGTGTACGTACTGAGATCCGCCGAGAACCCGTTCTGCTTTTTTATCTGATCGGTATCGGTGCGTCTGACGATAAACGCGCGATGGTCTTTTTCGGGCTTATCGTCAGAGGTGGAGGTGTATTTCAGCAGCTTATCGTATTCTATGGCCCAGCCGACGAAGGTCTTGTCCTCGATCTGATCCGGGATCAGCGTGATGCTTTGTCCCTCGCGCACGATGTTCGTGGCGGTGGTCGCGCTCTCGGATCTGCCGCCGATCACCCGGAACGGGTGCGTGCCGATCTCCCAAAGGAGCTCTTCGCCGTTCGCGTCGAACTGCACCCTGTCATCCTCAAGCCCGCAGATCCGGCAGATCCTCCGGAAACCGCTGGTTTCGCCTTTCCTCGTCGGCGCCAGGCCCACATACACGATCTCCCAGTCGTGCGGCGACCAGATCTCGATCTCGCAGCCGTCCTCGCCGTC
>ONWP01000332.1 GCA_900321595.1 uncultured Eubacteriales bacterium | reverse complement strand
GCCGTATCCTCCCAGATT
This sequence comes from uncultured Eubacteriales bacterium, assembly GCA_900321595.1. Lineage (GTDB taxonomy): Bacteria > Bacillota > Clostridia > Oscillospirales > Acutalibacteraceae > UBA1081. Next base: position 10,274 of record ONWP01000332.1, on the reverse strand, counting down.
GATTCTTTTAAGATATTGTATCACCGCACGCGCCGTTCTGTCAACAATAAAACGCTCCGCCCGGCAGGGACGAAGCGTCCGCCCGTTTCGCTCCGTACGTCACGGCGCCGAAATGTCGGGAAACTGTCCTTTTTTTATTATAACCGCGTTTTTTGCCGAAGTAAATCACCAAAGCGACGCATTTTCCTCTTTACAAACCGGGGATCATCGGGTATAATGAATTTGGATAATTCTGTAAATACGGAGGGTTTCCGATGAAGACATTCCGCAAAACCATCGCGCTGGTCCTGACGCTCATCATGGCGCTGACCGGTCTTTCCCTGATCGCCTCGGCGGCAACGCCCGAGGCCACGCTGTATCTGCGCGCCACGAAGAAAGGCGAAGGCACCTTCGCCGAGATGATGGCGCAGGCCACGGCGAATTCCACCGTCACGCTCAATGCGAGCATCACCGTGGATACGACCTACACCATTGACAAATCCGTCACCGTCAACGCCGCGTCCGGCGACGTGGCCATCACCCGCGCCGATGGTTTTGACGGACCGCTCTTCAACGTGACCGGCGGCCGGCTGACGCTCGCCTCCGTCACGGTCGACGGCCAGGAGGCGGAATCCGCCTCCCCCCTGCTGCTCGTGAGCAGCGGCGCGCTGACGCTCTCGAACGGCGCGGTCGTCAAGAACGGCTACTCGACCGGCAACGGCGGCGCGATCGCCGCGGGCGCCGACAGCGAAACGGCAGCCGAGACCACCGTCAATCTGGAGACCGGCTCGCGCATCGAGAACTGCAAGGCGTCCTTCGGCGGCGCGATCATCCTGTTCAACAACGCTTCGCTCTTCATCCTCGGCGGCGTGATCGCCGACTGTGAGGCGACCCGCGACGCCGGCGCGATCGACGCGGCGAGAAACGGCGCGTCCGTCACCATGAAGGCCGGCGAGATCACCGGCTGTAAGGCGGCCGAGTGGGGCGGCGCGATCTCCGTCGAATCCGGCGCGAAGGCGACCATCACCGGCGGCAGGATCACCGGCAACACCTCCGCGAGCGGTCTGGGCGCCGTGTATGTGGACGCGGGCACCACGGTCACCGTCGGCGGCAGCGCCTACATCTACGACAACGACAGCGCGACGGGCGACGTTTATCTGTCCGGCGCGAACAACACCGTCAGCCTTGCGATCTCCCCCGCGTTCGTTGAGGGCGCGAAGGTCGGCGTGAAGACGCAGAAGGCCTACGGCGCCGGCGCGACGACCGGCTACATCCGCACCGATTCCGACGTGACGGGCTACCTCTACAACAACGCCACCGGCGACTCCTACTATGTGGTGGACGGCCGCGTCAGCGTTCCCAACACCGTCGTCGTTCACTTCGAGACCGAGATGGGCACCATCGACACCACGGAGCGCATCTACCTCGTCGGTCAGCCCTACGGCTGGCTGCCGATGCCCTCCATTGTCAACAACGCCAGCTTCACCGCCTGGACCTATAACGGCAGCGCCGTCTACAGCGGCAGCATCGTGCCGGACGCCGAGGAGATCACCCTCGTGGCGACCTGGAAGACCAGCGCGAAGGGGCTCGGCTTCCTGGGCACGTTCTTCGAGCGCGTCGGCAAGCTGATCCAGATCGTCGCGAACTTCCTGCGCAATCTGTTCAGCGGTACAGGCGACGCCGACATCGCCCTGACAAAATAATCAGCAGAATAACCGAACCGGGCGCACGGGGCTTACGGCCTCATGCGTCCGTTTTTACGGGAGAAACGATGAACACCCTTTACATATCCGATCTGGACGGAACGCTGCTGAACCGGGACGCGTTTCTGGACGACGCGGACCGGGAGGCGCTCGGCAGGCTCCTTGACGCGGGGCTCGCGTTCACGGCCGCGACAGCCCGCACGCAGGCCACGGTGAAATACATTTTGGCCGGCGTGCCGCTGCGCCTGCCCGTGATCCTGATGAACGGCGTCACCTGGTACGATCTGGCGCGGGACGCGTTCGTCCATACGAAATACCCGTCCCGGCAGTCGCTGGAGCTGATGCTCGACACGGCTGTCAACGACGTGGGCACGGGCTTTATCTACTGCATCCGGGACGGCAGGATGACCGTTTACTATGAGAACCTCGACGCGCCGGGCGCGGAGGACTTCCTGCGCGAACGGGTCGAGCGCTACGGCAAGCGGTTCACCCATACGGACGATCTGCGCGGCACGATCGACGAAGGCGCGCTGTTCTACTCCGTACAGGGCCCGCGCGCGCTGCTGGAACGCGCCGCCGCCCGTCTGCGGGAGGATCCCGGCCTGCACGCGGAATGCTACCGCGACATCTACTACCCGGACAGCTGGTTCCTGGAGGTCGCCGCCGCGGACGCGTCAAAACGCAACGCCGTGCTGGAGATGAAGACGCTTTACGGCTTCGACCGGGTCGTGACCTTCGGGGACAATCTCAACGATCTGCCCATGTTCGAGGTCAGTGACCTGCGCGTCGCCGTGTCGAACGCCAGACCCGAGGTGCGCGAGCGGGCCGACCTCGTGATCGACGCGAACACCGATCACGGCGTTCTGAAATTCCTGCTCGAACGCGAGGGACAAAACTGAACAAAAAAACGCTGTGAGCGCTTCTGCGGGAAGCCGTTCACAGCGGTTTTCTTTTTTCTCAGAATTTATAGTCCGGCAAGAGCTTTCGCAGCTGTCCCACAAGCCCGAAGCGCGCCACGCTGTCGTCCGGCAGCTGCGGGAAGTCGTAGGCCGTGTAGTCGTTGCCCTCGATGAGCACGGGGCCGTCCGGCAGGATCGCGACGTCCCAGCCCACATAGCGCACGTCCGGCACGTAGAGCGCGGCCTTTTTGACCAGCTCGATCGCTTCGCGCGCGTAAGGGATCTCGAAGCCCCGGAACGCGACGCCGGTCGCCTCGTGTACCTCGCGGATCTCCCGCCCGGAGGTGTGGCCGGGACCGATGACGACGCCCTTCTCCAGATCAACGTGACAGGCGTAGCCGCCGTTTTCCAGATTGTCCACAAATTTGCCGTGGTTGCCGGTCTTGAGCACCGCGTACAGGTAGTGCGCCTCGCCGTTTACCACAAGCGTGCACATGCGCAGGCAGTTGACGCTGTGGGGATACAGCTCGGACATCTTCTCATGCTGATAGAGCACATCCTCGACGACGCCGAAATTTTTCGCGGGGTCGCGCAGATACCGCACCGCATCCTCCATCGCCGCGAAATCGACCTTTCTCAGCTTCTCGATGCCCGCGCCGCACTCGCCGCCGTTCGGCTTGGCGATGATCTCCGGGCGACGGAGCAGGAACGCGCCGAGCTCCTCGTCGGTGCATTTGCCCAGATCCAGGAACGCCCGGCCCAGCAGATCCGCGAACACGGCGTAAAACTGGTTTTTGAGGTTGAAGACGTCGGAGTGCTCCCGCGAATTCATCGCCAGATTGAATTTCTTATTGCGCAGCCGCGTCATATAGGTGTCGCGCTGCTTTGCGTTCATGTTGTAGAACTCGAAGATGATATAATCATTGAAGCCGGCGCCGTAACGCACCAGACAATTGGTCATATCGGCGAGGATCGCGGCCTTCGGCTTGCCGTTCTTCTCCTTCACGGCGTCCAGATAGCCGTCGATCTTTTCCAGATCCAGTCCGCCCGCGACTCGTTTCAGATACTTGAGATCCAATTTCATTCGCTCCGATCTGTGATTTATACTAACCCCGCGCTCATCCGCAGGATCTGCCGCGCCTCAGACGCGGTCACACGTCCGTCTCCGCTGAGATCCGCCGCCAGCAGATCGCCGGTCGCGTCCAGCTTCGCCGAGATACGCAGTGCCAGACGCGCGTCCGCAGCCGTGACGCGCCCGTCGGCGTTGACGTCGCCGGACATGGTCATCGGTCCGGCTGCCAGCAGGATCTCAACGCTCTGCGGTTCTGTCGGGATCGTCGTCTCCGCGGGGAGCTCCGCCGGCGCGGTCGTCTCGACCGGCGTTTCGGCGGGCGCCGTCGTCACGACCGGCTGATCCACAGGCGCCGTCGTCACGGTCGTCTGATCGGCGGGAGCCGTCGCCGGCTGCGCCGTGGTCTCCGTCTGGCTCGACGGGTCGAAATCCGCACGCGCCGCGTTCAGGTGCAGCGCCGCGCTCTGGAGCGTATCGTTGCCCCGGGCGTTCACGCTGATCGCGTCCCACTGCTCCTGTGTGCCGCCGAAATACACGTCCGTCAGGCGGTCGCAGGCAAGGAACGCGAACGCCGAGATCGAGCTGAGCGTCTTCGGCAGATAGATCTTTTCCAGGCGGGCGCAGCCGCTGAAGGTGGCGTACGCGATGGATTTGAGGCTCTGCCCCAGATACGCGGTTCGCAGGGACATGCAGTTCTGGAAGCTGTTCTGGCCGCAGCCGGTCACGCCGTCAGGCAGGTCGAGCGCCTCAAGCGCCGTGCAGTTCATAAACGCGCCGTAGCCCACAGTCTTGACCGTGGCTGGCAGCGTGAGCGCGCGCATATTGTTGCAGTACTGGAACGCGAAATAGCCGACAGACGTGCAGCCCTCGGCGACGGTCACGCTGCGAATCTTATACTCCTTCGCGCTCCAGTGATAATCCGTCAGATAATAATTGGTCATGGCGCCGCTGCCGGTGACGGCAAAGCGCCCGTCGTCAGAGAGCGACCACTTCAGGTATCTGCCGCAGCTCCCGGACGCCTCTGTGCCGGCAAACCCCTGCAGCGCCAGCACGACCAGCAGAAGCGCTGCCGTCAGCAGGCAGAGAGCGATCCGACTCTTCCTTTTCATAGCGTTCACCTCGCATTTTCTCAATTCTATTGTATCTGAATCGCGCCGTTTCGTCAAGGGCAAAATTCCCGTTCACGGCAAAAGCCGTCCCCCGCGCGGGAACGGCTCCGTTTATCGCTTCAATGCTCAATACGCGATGCCCCAGTAGACCATGTGCTTCGCGGGCTTGCCGCAGCAGACGCACACGTCGGACAGCTTCTCCTGCGCGAACGGGATGCAGCGCGAGCCGACGCCGGTCTGCTCCTTGACGGCGTCCTCGCAGGCCTCATCCCCGCACCACATCGCCTTGATGAAGCCGTCGCCCTTCTCGGCGCGGACGGCGTTGATCTCGTCGATCGTCGTGCAGGCGTAGGTGCGCTTCTCCATGTTGTCCAGCGCTCTGGCGTAGAGGTTCTTCCCGATCTCGTCCAGCAGACGCTCCACGGTCTCCTCCAGCTCCGCCAGCGGCACAAAGACCTTCTCCCGCGTGTCGCGGCGAACCAGCACGCACTGATCCTTTTCCATATCCTTGGGGCCGATCTCCAGACGGATGGGCACGCCCTTCATCTCGTACTGGGCGAACTTCCAGCCGGGCGAGTTGTCGGTGTTGTCCACCTTCGCGCGGAAGCGGCCGTTCAGCCGTTCACAAAGCGCCTGCGCCTTTTCGGTGACGCCGGGCTTGTGCGCCGCGATGGGGATCACGATGACCTGCGTGGGCGCGACCTTCGGGGGCAGGACCAGACCGGAGTTGTCGCCGTGGGACATGATCAGCGCGCCGATGAGACGCGTCGTGGTGCCCCAGGAGGTCTGATGCATATACTGCAGCGTGTTGTCCTTGTCGGTGAAGGTCATATCGAACGCGCGCGCGAAGCCGTCGCCGAAATAGTGGCTGGTGCCGGCCTGCAGCGCCTTGCCGTCGTGCATCAGCGCCTCGATGGCGTAGGTGGCGACCGCGCCGGCAAACTTGTCGGACTCCGTCTTGCGGCCCTTGACGACAGGCATATTCAGCACGTTCTCGCAGAACTCGGCATAGACGTTGAGCATCCGCTCGGTCTCTTCAACGGCCTCCTCGGCGGTCGCGTGAACGGTGTGGCCCTCCTGCCAGAGGAATTCGCGCGTCCGCAGGAACGGCCGGGTGGTCTTCTCCCAGCGCACGACGCTGCACCACTGATTGTAAAGCTTGGGCAGATCCCGGTAGGAGTGGACGGATTTCGCGTAGTGCTCGCAGAAAAGCGTCTCGGACGTCGGACGGACGCACAGCCGCTCCGGCAGAGGCTCGCTGCCGCCGTGGGTGACCCAGGCCACCTCCGGCGCGAAGCCCTCCACGTGATCCTTTTCCTTCTGCAGCAGGCTCTCGGGAATGAACAGGGGCATGTAGACGTTCTCATGGCCGGTGGCCTTGAAACGCGCGTCCATCTGCGCCTGCATCAGCTCCCAGATCGCGTAGCCGTAGGGCTTGATGATCATGCAGCCCTTGACGCTGGAGTAATCCACCAGCTCGGCCTTGATGACCACATCGGTATACCAGCGGGCGAAATCCTCCTCCATCGAGGTGATCTCTTCCACCAATTTCTTCTTATCAGCCATGATGTCCTCCTATTCTCAGGGAAAGCGGCCTCACAGGTCGTAACCGTAGCCGCGCAGCTTTTCACGTAAAACGGACACGTCCTCCCGCGCCGGAGAGAAGCAGATCCCGTCGAGACCTACGGCGTTCGCGCCCGCGATGTTCTCCGGCATATCGTCGATGAAGACGCACTCCGCCGGATCCAGATCATACTTGTCGAACAGGATCTGATACAGCTCCCGTTCCGGTTTGAGCAGCTTGTACTCGCAGGAGATGACGACGCCGTCCATCATCGCGATCGCCGGGTTTTGCTTTGAATACACATAGTAATCGAAGCCGGCGTTGCTCAGCAGGTACGCGCCGTACCCCTTTTCCTTGACCTCGCGCACCAGCGCTGTCATCTCTTCGAAGACAGGCATAAACGCCACGCCGTACACGTTCTCGATGTACAGGTAGCGCAGCAGATCGACCAGACGCTGCGGCAGCTTGTCCTTCACGCGCTCGATGGCCTCCTCGTGGGTCATGACGCCGCGGTCTGTCTCACGGATATATCCGGCCTGATAAAACGTCCTGTTGAGCGTCTGCACGTCCGCTTCATCTGACAGAAACCGCCGCAGGACCTGCAGCGGCTCGTACATCGTCAGGACATCGCCGTTATCGAATATGATGTTTTTCTTCAAAGTCTGTCCTCAAGGAAATCCACCACGTCACCGATCGTGACAAAGCGGTCGAGCGCGTCGTCCGGGACTTCCACGCCGAATTCATCCTCGATGCTCATGACGATATCGACCAGATCCAGGCTGTCCGCGCCGACGTCTGTCAAAACGGCGTCAAGCGTCACGTCGTCTTCGCTCAGTTCCAGCTGATCGCAGATGATCTCACGTAAACGTTCAAAAACCATGCTCAAATCTCCTTACAAACGAAACATTGGGCGCCGAAAAACGCTCCTTCACATAACTATATTGATTTTCACCCGTCTTGTCAATAGTTTTTGACAAAATAATCGGCGACGCCTGTTCAGACGCCGCCGTTGTATGCTTCCGTTCAAAAAGCCGTCAGTTCTTCCGGCTGAAGATGCTGAACACGTCCTCGAAGCCGTCGTCGTCGCTGTCAGAGGGCGCCGAGGGCTGATCGGCCGGATTCGCGGTCGCGGTCTGCGGCACGCCGTAGCCCTTGTTCTGCTCGGCGTGGCGGGCAAACGCGCGGCTGATGATATCGGCCGCGTTCGCCTCGCTGGGCGCGGCCTGCGGCTGCGCCGCTGCCTGAGGCTGTGCCTGCGCCTGCGCCGCGGGCTGCGGCTCGGCGTTCTGCGCGACCTCTGTGCCGAAGCCGGTCGCGATGACCGTGACGATCATCTCGTCCTCCAGAGAAGAATCCAGCGACACGCCGAAGATGATATTCGCGTCGGGCGAAGCCGCGTCCGCAATGATGGAGCAGGCGGCGTCCACGGCGTCGAGGGTGATATCCGTCGAAGCGCTGATGTTGATGATGATGCCCTTGGAGCCGTCGATGGTGGTCTCGAGCAGCGGGCTGGAGATCGCCGCCCTTGCGGCTTCCTCGGCCTTGTCCTTGCCGCTGGCCTTGCCGACGCCCATGTGCGCGTTGCCGGCGTCCTTCATGACGTTGGTCACGTCCGCGAAGTCGAGGTTGATCAGACCCGGGACCGTGATCAGGTCGGAGATGCTGCGAACGCCCTGACGCAGCACGTCGTCCGCGACGTCGAACGCGTTCGCGAGGGTGATCTTTTCGTCAGAGACGAGCTTCAGACGCTCGTTCGGGATGATGATCAGGCTGTCCACGTGCTTGGCCATCTCGGTGATGCCGGCTTCCGCCTGCTGCATGCGTCTGGCGCCCTCGAACTTGAAGGGCTTGGTCACGATGCCGACGGTCAGGATGCCCTTATCCTTGGCCATTTCCGCGATGACGGGCGCCGCGCCCGTTCCGGTGCCGCCGCCCATACCGGCCGTGATAAACACCATATCCGCGCCCGCGAGCAGCTCATTGATCGCGTCCGCGCTCTCCTCGGCGGCCTTCTTGCCGACCTCGGGCTTCGCGCCGGCGCCCTGACCGTGCGTGGCCTTTTCGCCGATCTGGAGTTTATTGGTGGCCTTCGAATACATCAGCACGTGACGATCGGTGTTCATGGCGATGAATTCCACGCCCTGCACACCGGCGTCCACCATGCGGTTGATGGCGTTTCCGCCGCCGCCGCCGACGCCGATGACCTTTATTTTCGTAACTTCATCATAATCATTGGATATTTCAAATGCCATTTGAATCCCTCCGTATATATAGCTTTCTGCGCTGAAAATCCTCTAATACCTTTATACTATATCACTTGTGAAGCCGGATTTCAAGGGTAATTTCGCTTTTCACGCAAAAACTTTGTCATGCGTCTTCATCGGAATCGACGTCGTCTTCGCCCTCGTCGTAGACCTCTTCGTCGTCGCCGGAATCCTCGTCATACGCCTCTTCGTCCTCCGGCGCGTCCGCTTCCGCATCGTCGCCGGAATCCTCATCCGGCTCCTCCTCGTCCTCCTCCGGCGCGCCGTCGTACCACTCCTCGCCGCCGTAGGCCTCGTCGTAAGCGTCCAGAGAGTCCATGCCCTCCACGACGCCGTCGATCACGTTGCCCTCCACGTTGGGCACGAAGTCGCCGGATACGGAGTAGACCTCGCTCATATAGTACCAGCTCGACCCGGTCGCGTAGATGATATAGCTGCCGCCGGGATCCTTCTTTTCCCGCTGATCGACCAGTTCTCTGGCCGCGACCAGCTTCTCCTTCAGATTGACCACCTTGCCCAGCACGATGCGCACGCGATCCTCATGCGTGATGGTGATGCGTAGACGGTTCGTCATGTCGACCTCCGTCAGGTGCAGCGTCACCTTGGCGTCGCTGGTGGGCAGCTCGTCAAGCGCCTGACACAGCTGACGCAGCCGGTCGAGCATGCGCGAATCGGTGCATTCCGCCGTTTCTCCGGCCTCGCCGGCCTTGAAATACACGCCCTTGAGCGCCGCGGCGCCGGCGGGCGCAGCCTCCGGGACGATGCGAAGGTCGTCGTTGAGCACCATGACCGCGCCGCCCTCGCCGGCTTCCGTGACGAAAACGCGCGGCGAAAACTTCGCGTAGATCGTCGCCTTGCGCAGGGAGACGTGCGTGGAGACGTCCGTCAGCAGCGGCAGCTGCTCGAGCACCTTGGACGCGCGCGTCCGGAACACCATTTTCAGCAGGGACGAGCTGCCGGGCGATACACCGCAGGCCTCCGCCAGACGGCTGTCTGAATAAAAGTGCGTCTCGTTCGAGCCGTTCATCAGCTTGACCTCGACCGTGCTGATCCGGCCGAACAGCGCGAGTATGACAAGGATCGCCGCCACCGCGATGACAGCGATCAGGACCGGCTTGCGCGCGGACGAAAGCTTCGCCGCGATCGCGGATCCCTTCTTCGGCTTCGTGTTTTCGGTGTTTTGCTGCGGCATTGCGTCCCCTGTCCTCCAGATCCTTTATTTTCCGATGATGAGTTCTGCGATCCGCGTCTCGGCGTCGTCGATGGACAGCGACTTTGCCGCCCGCTCCATGGCCGCGCGTTTTTCGGGATCTGTCAGGATCTGCTCCAGCTCCCGCTCGAGCGCCTCGACCGTCAGATCCTTCTCCTCGATGAGCACGGCCGCGCCGCGATCCGAGAGCTCTCTGGCGTTGTGGTACTGGTGATTCTCCGCCGCGTAGGGATACGGGATCAGGATCGACGCGCGTCCCACGGATTTGAGCTCCGCCAGCGTGCTCGCGCCGGCGCGGCAGATGACCACGTCAGCCGCCGCCAGATAGGTTTCCATATCGTAGATGTATTCGCTTACGCGCACGTTCGCGCCGTCGCCCACCTCGACGCCGGCGTTTCGCAGCGTATCCGGCATGGCGGCGCCCGTCTTTCCGCAGGCGTGGATGAACCGAAGCTGACGGTCCTTTTTGTCGAT
>ONWP01000090.1 GCA_900321595.1 uncultured Eubacteriales bacterium | reverse complement strand
GGATTCCCGAATGACGACGCGCCCGTGAGCATCTGGGCGACGCCGGAGATCGAAGTGATGAAAAACAGTATCAAGGGAACGCGCGGTCATCTTGCGGTCCACACGAATTCCATTCCCAGAGCCATCCGGTATCTTACAAGCGTCGGCGTTGAAATGGATGAATCAAGCGCGCTTTACAACGAGAAAGGCGAGGTTCGCCTGATTTATCTCAAGGAAGAATTCGGTGAATTCGCGCTTCATCTGTGCTGAACTGACGTAAACGAAAGGCAGTCCGATTATTTCGGACCGCCTTTTCTTTATTTGCGTTTTTTGCCGAAGAAGCCCTTCTTCTCGTCATCTCCGTCGTTCGCGATAGCGAAAGGCGAAGCGTCATGCATATTGAGACTGAATTGTTCGATCATTTCCCTCTGCTCGCTGGTCAGTTTTTTCGGAACAGTCACAACGATCCGGACGAACTGATCGCCCTTCCCTCTGCCGCTGACATGGGTGATCCCTCTGTCGCGCAGACGAAACTCCTGCATCGGCTGTGTGCCTGCCGGTATGGAAAGCTTGACTTTTCCGTCAAGGGTCGGCACCATCAGATCCACACCCATCGCTGCTTCCGCAAAACTGATCGGCACGTCGCAGAAGACGTTGAAGCCGTCGCGTTTGAAAAACGGATCCGGCGAAACATCAACGTTGACGCGAAGATCGCCGGACGGGCCGCCATTGATCCCCCTGTTGCCCTGTCCGCGGACAGCGAACGATTGACTGTCGTCGATGCCCGCCGGAACCGTGACGTCAATTTTAACCGGTCTGCGGATCCTGCCGTTGCCCTTACACTTTGTACAGGGGGTCGGAATGATGTTGCCCTTTCCCTGACAGCGCGGACAGCTCGTCTGGCTGGAGATCGTCCCGAACGGGGTTCTTCGCTGGCTCGTGATCTGTCCCCTGCCGCCGCACTGCGGACAGGTCTGGACGCTCGTACCGGGTTCCGCGCATGTGCCGGAGCATCTGTCGCAGACCTCGATCCTGTGGATATCAAGCGTTTTCTGGCAGCCCTTCGCGGCTTCCTGGAAGGTGATCCTGATATTTGTCTGGATATCAGAACCGCGCTGCGGTGCGTTCGGGTTTGTTTCCCTGCCGCCGAAACCGCCGCCGAAAAAGCTGGAAAAGATATCCCCGAGATCAAAGTCCATACCGCCGTCAAAGCCGCCGAAGCCCGCGCCTGGCTGTCCGGCGCCGTAATTCGGATCGACGCCGGCAAAGCCGAAGCGGTCGTACTTCTGCTTCTTAGCAGGATCAGACAGCACCTCATAAGCCTCGTTGACAGCTTTGAACTTCTCTTCGGCCTGTTTGTCGTCCGGATGCAGATCCGGATGATACTTTTTGACCATCTGCCTGTAAGCTTTTTTGATCTCGTCCTCGGAGGCCGTTTTCGGTATGCCTAACAACTCATAATAATCCTGTTTGTCCGCCATATTCTACTCCCGTTTGATACGATGCGAGCCCCGCCTGACGACGGGGTCGCAATTTGTGATATTTATTCGTTTACGTCAGTATACGGACCATCGCCGGGATTCGGATTGCCCTGCGCGCCGCCGTTGAACGCGCCGGGATCGAAGCCCTGGGCGCCGGGCTGGCCGCCGTTCTGATTGTAAATCTTCTCGCTGACAGCGTAGAACGCCTGCTGAAGCTCTGCCTGACGGGATTTGATCAGCTCAATATCCGTGCCCTTCAGCGCTTCCTTCAGATCATCGATCTTCGCGCGGATCGGCGCTTTATCGTCTTCCGTCAGCTTATCGCCGGCTTCGTTGAGGATCTTTTCAGATTCGTATGCCAGCTGCTCGGCGGCGTTGCGCGTATCCTGCTCTTCACGGCGCCTCTTATCCTCTTCCGCGAACTGCTCGGCCTCGCGCACGGCTTTATCGATATCTTCCTGGCTCATATTGGTGCTGGCAGTGATCGAGATGGACTGCTCCTTGCCGGTGCCGAGATCCTTTGCGGAAACGTGCACGATGCCGTTCGCGTCAATATTGAAGGTGACCTCGATCTGCGGAACGCCTCTGCGGGCGGGCATGATGCCGTCAAGATGGAATCTGCCGAGCGTCTTATTGTCAGCCGCGAATTCGCGTTCACCCTGCAGAACATGGATCTCAACTGAGCTCTGATTGTCGGCGGCCGTCGAGAAGATCTGGCTCTTCTTTGTCGGGATCGCCGTGTTGCGCTCGATGATCTTGGTGCAGACCTGACCGAGCGTCTCAATGCCGAGAGACAGCGGTGTCACGTCGACCAGAACGATGGAGTCAACGTCTCCGCCGAGCACGCCGCCCTGAATGGCAGCGCCGACAGCGACGCATTCATCCGGGTTGATGCCCTTGAAGGGCTCCTTGCCCATAAAGGACTTGATCGCTTCCTGAACGGCGGGGATCCGGCTGGAACCGCCGACCATCAGCAATTTATCGATCTCAGAAGAGGACAGCTTGGAGTCGCTCATCGCCTGACGAACGGGTCCCATGGTCGCTTCAACCAGGTCGGCAGTCAGCTCGTTGAACTTCGCTCTTGTGAGCGTCGCTTCCATGTGCTTCGGGCCGGTCGCGTCAGCGGTGATGAACGGCAGGCTGATCGTCGTGGTGGTCATACTGGAAAGGTCGCATTTTGCCTTTTCGGCTGCTTCCTTGAGACGCTGCATCGCCATCTTGTCGCCGCGCAAATCAATGCCGTCGCTGGCCTTGAAGGAGTCGACAAGCCAGTTCATGATCCGCTGGTCGAAGTCGTCGCCGCCGAGACGGTTGTTGCCCGCCGTCGCGAGAACGGACTGAATGCCGTCGCCCATCTCGATGATCGAAACGTCGAAAGTTCCGCCGCCGAGGTCGTATACCATGACCTTCTGGTCCGCGCCCTTGTCGACGCCGTAGGCCAGCGCTGCCGCGGTGGGCTCATTGATGATACGCATGACCTCAAGTCCGGCAATGCGGCCGGCGTCCTTCGTCGCCTGACGCTGGGAGTCCGTAAAGTATGCGGGAACGGTGATAACAGCCTTTGAAACAGGGCCGCCGAGATAGGATTCCGCGTCGGTCTTCAGCTTCTGAAGGATCATCGCGGAGATCT
>ONWP01000200.1 GCA_900321595.1 uncultured Eubacteriales bacterium | reverse complement strand
TCTGATCTACGACCTGCTGAATAAACAGAAACAGAACGGCGCCGCCGTGATCTTCGTGGGCGAGGATCTGGACGTGCTGATTGAACTGTGCGACCGCATCATGGTGCTCTGCGGCGGCCGGGTGACAGGCGTCGTGGACGGCAGAAACGCGAAGAAAGAGGAGCTGGGGCTCCTGATGACGAAGCATGACGGAGGCAAGTATGAGCAAGAAACTGCGTGAACCTTTGTTTCATATCGCCAAACGGACGGGCATCCCCGCGTGGAAGGCGTGGCTGATCCGCGGCGCGACGATTGTCGCCGCGCTGGTGGTCTGCGCGCTCTTCGTGGTCATGGTCACCGACCTCAACCCGCTGGAGGTGTACAAGGCCATGTTCAGCGGCGCCTTCGGCACCACGCGCAAGATCTGGGGCACCGCGCAGAACACGGCGCTGCTGCTGTGTATCTCGCTGGCGGTCACGCCGGCGTTCAAGATGCGCTTCTGGAACATCGGCGCCGAGGGACAGGTCATCGCCGGCTGCATCGCGACGACGGCGTGCATGATCCTCTTCGGCAACAAGGTCCCGTCGGCGCTGCTCATCCTCATCATGGCCGTCGCCAGCGTCGCGGCGGGCGTCATCTGGGCGATCATCCCCGCGATCTTCAAGGCGACCTGGAACACGAACGAGACGCTCTTTACCCTGATGATGAACTATATCGCGATCCAGTTCGCGTCGTTCCTCTGCACCGTGTGGGAGAATCCCGCCGGCTCTGCGCACATCGGCGTCATCAACAGCGCCACGAAAAACGGCTGGTTCCCGGATCTGTTCGGCCAGAAGTATCTGGTCAATATCCTGATCGTGGCAGTCCTGACGATCGCCATGTACGTCTATCTGAAGTATTCCAAGCACGGCTATGAGATCGCCGTCGTGGGCGAGAGCCAGAATACGGCGCGCTACGTGGGCATGAACGTCAAGAAGATCATCATCCGCACGATGGCGCTCTCCGGCGCGATCTGCGGCGTCGCCGGCCTGATCATCGTCGGCGGCACCGACCACACCCTGTCGCCGGAATCCGCCAGAGGCCACGGCTTCACGGCCATCATGGTCTCGTGGCTGGCGAAATTCAACCCGATCATGATGATCGTGACCAGCCTGCTCATCATCTTCCTGCAGCGCGGCGCAAGCCAGATCGCGCAGCAGTTCCGCCTGAACGAAGCCATCGCCGACATCCTGACGGGCATCATCCTGTTCTTCATCATCGGCTGCGAGTTCTTCATCCACTACGAGATCAAGCGCACGCACAAGGAGGGCTGAGGCATGTTATCGACGATTGCGTTGTTCATTTCGCGCGCCGTGGTACAGGGCATCCCGCTGCTGTTCGGCTCCACCGGCGAGATCATCACCGAGAAGAGCGGCCATCTGAACCTCGGCATCCCCGGTGTCATGTACGTGGGCGCGGTCTCCGGCGTCATCGGCGCGTTCTTCTATGAAAAGAACGCGGCCGGGGATCTGAATCCGTTCCTTGCCGTGGTGATCCCGCTGCTTTCCTCGCTTCTGGGTTCGCTCGTCATGAGCATGATCTACGGCTTTTTGACCATCACCCTGCGCGCCAACCAGAACGTCACGGGTCTGGCGCTGACCACCTTCGGCGTCGGCATCGGCAACTTCTTCGGCGGTTCGCTGGCGACGCTCTACGGACAGGGCGGCGCGCTCTCCCTGAAGGCCACCAGCGACGTGTTCAAGCGCTCTCTGCCCTTTGCGGGCAAGCTGGGCGCGGTGGGGCAGATCTTCTTCTCCTACGGCTTCATGGCGTATCTTGCCATCCTTGTGGCGGTCGTCGTGACGATCGTGCTGCGGCGCACCCGCGTGGGACTCAACCTGCGCGCCGTCGGCGAGAGCCCTGCGACGGCGGACGCGGCCGGCATCAACGTCACCCGCTACAAGTACGGCGCCGTCGGCATCGGCGGTATGATCGCGGGACTTGGCGGCCTGTACTTCATCATGGACTACACCTGCGGCGTCTGGTCCAACGGCGGCTTCGGCGACCGCGGCTGGCTCGCCATCGCGCTGGTCATCTTCGCGATCTGGAACCCGGATATCGGCATTCTCGGCTCGGTCCTGTTCGGCGGTCTGTACGTGGTCTATCTGTTCATCCCCGGCCTCGGCCGCAGCTCGCAGGAGCTGTTCAAGATGCTGCCCTACGTGGTGACGCTGCTGGTGCTGATCGTCACCAGCCTGCGCAAGAAGCGCGAGACGCAGCCGCCCATGAGTCTGGGTCTGTCGTACTTCCGCGAGGATCGGTAACGCAAAAAAACGGCTCCGCGATAAGCGCGGAGCCGTCATGCTCTCAAATCTTTACTCGGTCGCGAAACCGTTCTCTTTGATGTCCTTGCCGAACGCGAAAATGCCCCGGAACAGGTCACCGAAGGATTTGAACATGTCGCCGATGAACGTGAAAATCGTGATGATCTGCGTAAACATTTGAATGCCTCCCAAAGATTAAACTGATGTGTCCCTCAGAAATGATATTATCACATTTTTGTTGGAAATGTGTGAATACAAAATGAATTTATTATGAACAATTCAAATAATGATAGACACTGTTTCTTGTTTTGTCTGAAACAATCATGATATTTTTGTAGATTATCGGATTATTCGTGGAAAACTGGTGCGTAACGGCGGAAAGGAGCGCGCAAATGAGGCTGATCGTCTGCTCGGATTCTCACGGCAGGTGGGATCTACTGAAAAAACTCCTCGAACAGGAGCGGGATTACGAGTATATCATATTTCTCGGGGACGGCGCCGCGGACGTAAAACGCGTGCTGCGCGATGAAGCAAGCCGGACGATCCTCGTGCGCGGCAACTGCGATCCGGCCTCTGCCGCGCCGGAAAACCGGATCCTCACGGCCGCAGGCAGAAGGATCCTCTGCACGCACGGATACCGTGAGCAGGTCAAGTGGGGCAGACAGGTCCTCCTGGAACGGGCGAAGGCGCAGCGGTGCGATCTGGCGTTTTTCGGACATACGCACGTGCCGTTTGCCGGGCGGCAGGACGGCGTGTATCTTTTTAACCCCGGCGCGCTGGCGGAGGGCGTGTACGGCGTCGCCGACCTGACGCCGGACGGAGAGCTTTGCTTCCACAAGACGATCAGGTCTTGATATTCTCGGCGCGTTATTGTAGAATGAAAACATCACAACTACGGATCGGAAAGCAGGGATAACGTGTTTGACAGTGAAAACGGATTTTTCATGCTGATCGGCGGCGTGGTCGTCGCCGTCGTTCTGGGACAGTCGATCTTCTTCCTCATCAAGGCGTACCGCCGGGCGCTGGCGCTGGGGATCGAACGCGCGACGCTGCGGGGGACGATCGTCTCCAGCGCTTTGTTTACCATCGCGCCGTCGCTGGCGATCGTGGCGACCGTGCTGGCGCTGGCCAACGCGCTGGGCATCATCCTGCCGTGGATCCGCCTGTCGGTGATCGGCAACATCTCGCAGGAGACGACCGCGGCCACCGCCGCGCTGGAGACCGTCGGCGGCACGCTGTCGCAGAAGGTCACCGACCCCGAGGCGTTTACGCTCGTGGCGTGGGTCATGACGCTGGGCAGCTGCATGCCGCTGATCCTGCTGCCGCTGTTCCTCAAGAAACTGCAGGGCGGCGTCAACAAGGCGGAGGGCAAGATCCCGGCCTCTCTGGTCGACGCGCTGAGCGCCGCCGCGTTCATCGGTCTGATCGCTGCGTTCGTCTCCCGGTCGATCGCGGGCAAGGGCGCCGCAGGCGACAATCCGCTTTACGGCGCGAGCTTCGGCGACGGCGCGGGCGTGATGAGCGTGGTGACGCTGCTGGCGTCCGTCGTCTGCATGCTGATCCTGCAGCGCATCGCGGAAAAGAAGCACATCCGCTGGCTGGAGACCTTCGCCATGCCCATCAGCATGTTTTTCGCCATGGGCGTCGCGATCCTGATGGCGCAGGTGCTGCCTGAGAACATCGCGTTCCTGGAATGGAGGGGCTGAGCATGAAAAAACAGAGCGCTTCCGAAGGAAAAGGTCTCAAGCATCTCGATCTGTCGCCCGCGCAGTACAACAGCCGGATGCACCTTTACGGCAGAGTCTCGACGCTGCTGGCGCTGGCCGCGCTGCTCATGGTGCCGACGAGCTTCTGTCTCTACCTCGGCGTCTGGCCGAAGGCCTCCGGCATCTTTGCCGGTCTTGCGAAGGTCGCGCCGCTCTTTTACGCGACGGCGATCGTGGAGATGGTCGCGTATACGCCGCTGCTGGGGACGGGCGGCATGTATCTGAGCTTCGTCACCGGCAATATCTCCAACCTGAAGCTGCCCTGCGCGCTCGCCGCCATGGACGGCGCGAAGGTCAAGCCCAACTCGGAGGAGGGCGAGGTCATCACCACGATCTCCATCGCTGTGTCGAGCATCGTCACGACTGTGATCATCGCCGTGTGCGTCCTGCTGTTCAAGCCCTTCCTGCCGTATCTGACGCGGGATGATTCCGTCTTCGCGCCGGCGTTCCGGCAGGTGATCCCCGCGCTGTTCGGCGCGCTGGGCGCGACGTACTTCGCTAAAAACTGGAAGATCAGCGTGCTGCCGATCGCGGCGCTCGTGATCCTGCTGGTTTTCAGCGGCGGCATTCCGGCGGGCACGCTGGTGCCCATCGGCGTCGTGCTGTCGATCGCGTGGGCGTTGCTGCTGTGGAAGCTGAAAAAACTGTGACCGCAATACGGATGTAACAATTCGCAGAAAAGTTTACAAAAACCGCAAGCCGTTATTACAAAAATGGCGGTTTTTGCCGAAATTACGGTTGATTTTTTCCTGAATTCTGTTATAATAACAGTGAATGAAACCATATCAGCGGAGGTGAAACAGATGAGTCCGTACATGGATGACGTGAGAGAGGACATCGCCAAGGGCGACGAGTTCGTGTCTCAGTTTATC
>ONWP01000134.1 GCA_900321595.1 uncultured Eubacteriales bacterium | reverse complement strand
GCTGCCCAACTTCATGAAGGACACCACCGACCGCAACCGCACGTCGCCCTTCGCGTTCACCGGCAATAAATTCGAGTTCCGGATGCCCGGTTCCGCGTTTTCGCTCGCAGGGCCGAACATCATCCTGAACACCATCGTCGCGGAGTCGCTGTCCCTGTTCGCAGACGAGCTCGAACGCGGCGCGCGTCCGGCGGAGATCTATAAGCGTGAATTCCGCGAGCACGAGCGGATCATCTTCAACGGCAACGGCTACGACGAGGCGTGGGTGAGAGAGGCCGAGCGCCGCGGGCTGCTGAATCTGCCGACCACCGCGGACGCGCTGCCCTACTACATTTCGCAGAAAAATATCGACCTGTTCTCAAAGCACCGCATCTTCACGCCGGTGGAGGTCCATTCCCGGTATGAGATCCTGCTGGAAACCTACGTCAAGAAGATCAACATCGAGGCGCTCACCATGCTGGACATGGCCCGCAAGGAGATCCTGCCCGCGGCCGTCGCCTACGCGAACGAGCTGGGCGCGGCGGCAGCCGTGCAGGCCGGTCTGGGCCGCGAGCTGGCGCACAGCGCGCCGTGCCTGCTGGCCGCGAAGCTCTGGGACCGCATCGACGAGATGTACGACCGCATCGACGCGCTGGAGCGGGCGGTCGCGGAGAGCGAGCGTGTCCCGGAGGGCATCGAACAGGCGCGTCATTCGCGCGACGTGATCTTGACCGCGATGCAGGCGCTGCGCGCGATCGCGGACGCGATCGAATGCGACATGAGCGAACGGCACCTGCCCTACCCCACCTACGCCAAGCTGCTGTTTGATCTGAAGTAAGACGGAATAACGCGAGAGCCCGGACGGACGCGTTCGGGCTCTTTCTTTGTCCATAGAAAAGCCGGGCAAGGCTTCGAGCCCTGCCCGGTCGAGTTTGTAATTGGCCTGTGATCAGCCTCTTGACAGCTTCACACCGGTGATCGCTGCGATGATGCGGCGGATCCAGTTCAGGAACTTCTGCCAGAAGGTCAGCTGCGTCTCGCTGACGCGGTCGCTGGTCTCGTTGCAGATCGCCTGCACCGTCTCACCGTTCGCGTAGAAGGGCTCAGCGCCTTCGCCGACCGCGAACGGAGCATCCTCCTCGAAGTACACAGCCACACCGATCAGGTAATCGACATCGTCGTTGGTGATCGTGTAGTTGACCTCGTTCGCGCCGTCAATCGTCAGGACGTTGCCGGCCTTGTCCACACGGTACCACTGGTACTTCAGATAGGCCTTCGCGTCGCCGGTCACGTTCAGCAGCGCGGCGACCAGGGTCTTGCCGGTCTTCGGCTCGCCCGCGATGGTCACGCGGATGCCGTCGACCTTCTGCTGCGTGACGGTCAGTCTGACGATCTGACGTCTGGTGTTGTAGTTCGTGTCGTAGGGCGTGAACACCACGTAGTAGTTGTTGTAAACGCCCATGGCCGCGGGCTTCTCTGTCGCCAGCTCGTACGCGAAGGAACCTTCGCCCGTGCCGGGATCGTCGAATTCCGCTCTGGCGAGCGTCAGGCCGAGGCCGAGCGACGCGCTGCGCGGGAATACCACGCCGGTGTAATCCGCCTTGGTGATCTCCGCCTGCAGGATGCCGGACTCTGTGCCGTCAGCCATCACGACGTAGTAGTTGGCCGCCTTGTCGCCGGTGAGCGAGGGCTCGGCGTAGGTCACGACCCAGGTGCCCGCGTTCGCGCTGGCCGTATGACCGGTCACAACGCTCTGCGCAAGACCGATGCGGTCGCGCTGCGCGACTGCGTCGGGCTGCATGGAGAAGGTCACGCGGATCTCATCGTCGCCGTTGTAGACCTTGCCGGTCACGCTGGCGGTGACGTTGATCGCGCGCTGCTCCACGTAGAAGCTGCCGTAATCAGCCGTGTACTCGTAGTTGGTCGAATCGAGCGCCGCCGTGACGACGATGATCTCGTAGAAGCCGACGCCGTTGTGCTCTTCATCGCCGGGGTTGTACACCGTCTGCATATCGACGTAGCCGCCGATGTTGTCCAGCGTATCGTCGCCGGTGAAGCCCTTCGCGGTCGCGGTGAACGCGGGCACGGGATCGCCGTAGGTGACGTCGGCTGCCTCAGCGGAGACGATGACGGACTTCTTGCTGACGGTCAGGGTGATGTAGGTGTCGACGCTCTTGTAGTTCTCGGAATCAGAGGGCGTGTAGGTCGCCGGGAAGCGCTGCTGCGTGCCGGCGGACGGAACCAGGCTCGGATTCTTGAAGGTGTAGGTGCCGTCGGGCGTGCTCATCTTGTTGTTGTAGATCGCGGCGATGTTGCCCAGGTTGCGGTCCTTGTTGTACTGGATCGCGGACAGCGTCAGCTGCGGGAAGACGGGCGTCGCCTTGTTGATGACGACAGGTTCGCTGATGTCGATCTCGGCGGTGTAGTTCGCTGCGCTGCTGCCGGCCAGATTCCAGTAGACCTCGAGCATGACGCGGGAGCCCGCGAAGTAGCTGTCGATGGTCGCTCTGCCGTCGGGCAGGTAAACGGTGTTGGAGCCGTCGGAGCCGACGTAGCCGGTGACGTTGACGAAGCGGACGTCCACTGTGTAGTTGTCCAGATCGTAGTCTCTGCTGACGGGCATCGCCTTGGCGTACAGGGTCGCCTTGCTGATGGTGGCGTAGCCGACGTTGACGACCAGCTCATAGTTGTACGCGTCAGCGCCGGTCAGACGCAGGCCGTTGCCCACGACAGCCTTGTTGGCGCCCGCATTCGCGTCCGTGAAGGTGAAGCTGTAGCCGTCAGCCAGCGCGACGTCGTCGCTGCCGACCTTGCCGGTGATCGTCATATTGTCGACGGTGGCCTTGACGCTCGCGTCATACACCTTGTCCGCGGGATCCACGGTCACGGCGTAGGTCGCCTTGCTGATGGAGATCTCGCCCAGATAGATGCCGCTCGCCGGGCCGTAGACGCCGCTCTCGCCGGCCACGATGCTGCCGTTTCTGTAGGGCGCGCCCACATCGACGGTCACACGGTAGTTGCCGACCTTGACGGGCTTCTCGGTGGAGCCGTTGTAGCGGATGGTGATCTCACGCGTGATGTCCGCAGCGTCGACCGCGACAGTGATCGAACCGTCGGCGTAGCCGTGCTCCGCGCCGTCATAGACGGTGGACAGCG
>ONWP01000086.1 GCA_900321595.1 uncultured Eubacteriales bacterium | reverse complement strand
GCATGACGTCCGAGACGCGTTCGATCAGAAACGCGCGGTACGCGTCGTCCATGCCCTTCTGATGCGGTCTGCCCTTGCGCACGTCGCTAAAGGCCTTCAGGATGCGTTTTACGCCGCCGGTCCACAAGCCCTGCGTGTCGATGCAGCTGTGCGTGTGGGTGGACAGCACGTTCGCGCTGCAGACAGCTCTTTCCGGACAGGCCGCCCGGCGCTTCTCCTCGAAGCGCTCCCGGATCAGGCAAACGTTGTCGTTGGAGATGCCGATGCAGTCCACCGTCGCGAAGATCACGGCGTCGCCGTCCGGGTTGTCGCCGATCGCGACGCAGCGCACGCGCATGTCGTCGACGACCTCCTCCACGAGGTTGCAGAAGCCGTCCTCCGGCATATAGTAGCCGCCCAGATAGTGCGGCCGCGTCAGCACGTCCTGCGGCACGAGGCTCTCGGACGCGTAGCCCAGCAGCCACGCGTTGCCCCGGCCGGGGCCGCGGCGGTACTGCGTCCTGCCGGTATAGCGAAGCCGCTGCGGCGCGTCCCACGACGCGCAGAACCGCGCGCCGTCCGGCAGCGAACCGGCGATCGCGCCGATCAGTCCGTTGAGCGCCCGATCCGCGGCGGCAAGCGCCGCTTTTTTCGGTTTGGAATAATACATATCAGCTTTCGATCCCGAGCGGGTTCTTCGCCTTGTCAGAAAAGCCCTGACCGCCGATGAACCTCATGTTCGCGTCGTCCAGCTTCTTGAGCGCCTTGTTGAGGAAGTTGTCCAGAGCGGACGGCTCATCGGGGCCGTCGTCCGCGCCGACAGCCTTGAGCGCGCGGCGCAGCTCGTTGTCGATCTCGGTCGCCTGATCGGCGTCCTCCGCGGTCATGACCGTGCGCGACAGGAGCGCGCAGCCGGCGTCGAACCACTTGCGGATCTCCGCGACGGCGGACGCGTCATACGAATCCGCGTCGTTCAGAATGCCCTCCGCGGTATCCAGCAGCCAGTCGGGTCTGGTCAGCCGCTTCGTGTTGCGGTTGTAGTTGAACTGCGGGAAATTCGGATCGGAATGGATATCCGACACGTTGCCGACGACGATCTGTCCCAGCAGACGGATGATCACGTCGTCGCGCCCCACCTCATGATGCTGACCGTTGAAGAACCAGGTCGTCTCCGGGAACAGGCAGGTCGAGGCGTCCACGTTGCCGTCGGGAGAGACGTATTCGCCGGTGACGCCGAGGCTCTGGCCGGCAGGCGCGTGCGTGGCGCCCAGAGACGCGCTTTCGATGTCCACGATGGCGTCGGAGGAACAGGTCTCCTTGGACTTGTTCAGACCGAAGAAATTGTAGTCGCCGACCGCGTAGGTCAGGTTGTAGCCGCCGACGCTGTACACGTTCGCGCCGGCCGCAACGGCCGCCTGCAGGTTGTCCGGCAGATTGCGCTTGGCCAGCTGGAAACGTTCGACCTTTTCACGCAGCACGGCGTGCTCCTCGCCGGTCAGGTACCGCTCGGCGATGGCCTCGTACCGGTCGTTCGGCAGCACCGCCCAGAACTGCGGGTCGTTGAGCACGATGGAGTCCAGCACGCCGTCGAGCGCGGAGTCGATGATCGTCACCAGCGCGTTCTTCGGGAAGAGGCGCAGCGCCGCGTTGACCAGATAACCGACCCAGGGCTGCATCCCGTTTTCCTTCATGACGGCGGGGATCAGATCGCGGTAAAGATACTCGTCGGACAGGTCGACGTTCTTCTCCAAAAAGTCGGCAAACAGATCGGTGCCGTCGAGGCTGGCGACGATATTGATGATCTTGTTGATGTCGCTGTAGTCGCCGCCGCGCTCACGGACCAGATCCAGATAGCCGGTGAGCATCGTGCCGCCCATGCTGATCTGGATGAGGTTGACCTTTTCACAGCCGGTCTGCTGCTTGACCATCTCGATGAAGTCGAAAATGCCTTCGGCGGACTCCATGGGGTTGCCGATCAGCGGGAACGTGTACAGATAGGTGTAGTCCTCACCGTTGACGCCGAACTTTTTATTCATGGCGTTGATGACGGGCTGCATCGGGAACATCCGGTAGAACCACTCATAGGAGTCCTGATCGAACTGGGACAGCGGGCAGTTGTACCGGTCGAGCACCAGATTCTGCTTCGGCACGCCCTCGTTGTCGCACTGCTGGACGTAGAAGAGGTCGTAGACGGCCTCGTAGACGCGCTGGGCCAGCTTGCTGTTGGTGTGCTGCAGCAGCAGCGTGGACAGCACCGGCCACAGAAGCTTTTTGAGCAGTTTTTTGACCAGATCTCTGGTGTCGATGATGAGCAGGCCGCCGGAGAACTCCTCGCCGTTGTCGTCGAGGATCGGCGTCCCGTTCTCGTCGCAGTACGTCGCGTTCGACTGACTGATGCCGGGGAATATGATATTCGCGGCAAGCTGGCCGTCGCCGGACGCGTTTTGGCCGTCCGTCTCGGAGAAGATCCGATCCGCCACGTCCGTAAACGCTGCGGCGGTGACCGTCTGCGGCGCGGCGTCCTCCGCGTACGCGGGTACGAACAGTCCCAGCAGCATCACAAGCGCCATTGCCAGGCTCAGCCATTTCTTCGCGGTTCGATTCGTCATAAAAAAGCCTCCGTTCATCGAAGAATTCGTGAAAATCATACAAATATACTATATCACGGAAAAACGGGATATGCAAGATTTTTTTACGCGCGAAGTGCGCCGAACGCAAAAAACCGGCCTCCCGCGGGAAGCCGGTCTGATGGAAGTCGATCTTACTTCTTGAAGTTGAACGCGCCCTTGCCGGGGTAGCAGGCGGAATCGCCCAGGCCGGCCTCGATGCGCAGCAGCTGATTGTACTTCGCGACGCGCTCGCTTCTGGAGGGAGCGCCGGTCTTGATCTGGCAGGCGTTGAGCGCCACGGCCAGGTCGGCGATGGTGGTGTCCTCGGTCTCGCCGGAGCGGTGGGACACGATCGCGGTGTAGCCGGCCTTGTGCGCCATCTTGATGGCCTCAAGCGTCTCGCTGACGGAGCCGATCTGGTTCAGCTTGATCAGGATGGAGTTGCCCGCGCCCAGCTCGATGCCCTTCTTCAGGCGCTCGGTGTTGGTGACGAACAGGTCGTCGCCGACGAGCTGGACCTTGCCGCCGAGTCTGGCGGTCATCTTCTGCCAGCCTTCCCAGTCCTCTTCATCCAGGCCGTCCTCGATGGAGTAGATCGGGTACTTGTCGATCAGGCTCTCCCAGTGGTCGATCAGCTCTTCGCTGGTGAAGTCCTTGCCGGACTTGGGCTGATGATAGAAGCCCTTGCCCTTTTCGCTCTTCCACTCGGAAGCGGCGGCGTCCATGGCGATGACAAAATCCTTGCCGGGCTCATAACCCGCGTTTCTGACGGCGGTCAGGATATGCTCGATGGT
>ONWP01000022.1 GCA_900321595.1 uncultured Eubacteriales bacterium | reverse complement strand
TGCTGCAGAACCAGATCCGCATCGGCATGAGCCGCCTGGAGCGCGTGGTGCGCGAGCGCATGAGCATCCAGGACGCGGGCGATGTGCGCCCCGGCGACCTGATCAACATCCGCCCGGTGAGCGCGGCCATCAAGGAGTTCTTCGGCTCCAGCCCGCTGTCCCAGTTCATGGATCAGACGAATCCGCTGTCCGAGCTGACGCACAAGCGCAGACTTTCCGCGCTGGGCCCCGGCGGCCTCTCCAGAGACCGCGCAGGCTTCCAGGTCCGCGACGTTCACTACTCGCACTACGGCCGGATGTGCCCGATCGAGACGCCTGAAGGCCCGAACATCGGTCTGATCTCGTCTCTTGCCACCTTCGCCCGCATCAATCAGTACGGCTTCGTCGAGGCGCCCTTCCGCCGCGTGGACAAGACCACCGGCCGCGTCCTCGAGGACGTTGACTATATGACCGCCGACGTGGAGGACGACTTCAAGGTCGCGCAGGCCAACGAGCCGCTCGACGAGAACGGTCACTTTATCAATGAACGCGTCACCGTCCGTTTCCGCGACGAGTTCCGGGAGATCCCGGCCGCCGAGGCGGACTACATGGACGTTTCCCCCAAGATGGTGGTCTCCGTGGCCACCGCCATGATCCCCTTCCTGGAGAACGACGACGCGAACCGCGCGCTGATGGGCTCCAACATGCAGAAGCAGGCCGTGCCGCTGCTCAAGACCGAGGCGCCCATCGTCGGCACCGGTATGGAGTATAAGGCGGCCGTCGACTCCGGCGTGGCCGTGGTGGCCAGACGCGCCGGTGCGGTGACCAAGGTCAGCGGCGACCGCATCGAGATCGCCGCCGACGAGGGCGGTCTGGACGTGTACGAGCTGATCAAGTTCATGCGCTCCAACCAGGGCACCTGCGTCAACCAGCGTCCCGTGGTCGCGCAGGGCGACCGCGTGGAGGCCGGACAGGTCGTCGCCGACGGTCCCGCCACGAATCAGGGCGAGATCAGTCTGGGCAAAAATGCGCTGATCGGCTTCATGACTTGGGAAGGATACAATTATGAGGACGCCGTGCTCCTCAACGAGCGCCTCGTCCGCGAGGATATCTACACATCCATTCATATCGAAGAATTCGAGACCGAGGCCAGAGACACCAAGCTCGGCGCCGAGGAGATCACCAAGGACATCCCCAACGTGGGCGCGGATATGCTCTCCGCGCTTGACGAGAACGGCGTGATCACCATCGGCAGCGAGGTGCATTCCGGCGATATCCTCGTCGGCAAGGTCACCCCCAAGGGCGAGACCGAGCTGACCAGCGAGGAGCGCCTGCTGCGCGCCATCTTCGGCGAGAAGGCCAGAGAGGTGCGCGACACCAGCCTGCGCGTGCCCCACGGTGAATACGGCATCGTGGTCAACGTGGAGGTCTTCACCCGTGAGAACAGCGACGAGATGAGCCCCGGCGTCAACAAGGTCGTCCGCGTCTACATCGCCCAGAAGCGCAAGATCAGCGTCGGCGACAAGATGAGCGGCCGGCACGGCAACAAGGGCGTCGTCTCCCGCATCCTGCCCCCCGAGGATATGCCCTTCCTCCCGGACGGCACGCCGCTTGATATCGTTCTGAACCCCCTGGGCGTCCCCTCCCGTATGAACATCGGTCAGGTGCTTGAGGTCACGATGGGTCTGGCCGCCCGCAAGAAGGGCTGGCACATCATGACGCCCGTTTTCGACGGCGCGCATGAGGCGGACATCGTGGAGCTGCTCAACGACGTGGATCTGCCCGTGGACGGCAAGACCGAGCTTTACGACGGCCGCACCGGCGAGAAATTCGACAACCGCGTCACCGTCGGCATCATGTACTTCCTCAAGCTGCACCATCTGGTGGACGACAAGATCCACGCCCGTTCCACCGGCCCGTACTCCCTCGTCACGCAGCAGCCTTTGGGCGGCAAGGCCCAGTTCGGCGGCCAGCGCTTCGGCGAGATGGAGGTGTGGGCGCTGGAGGCCTACGGCGCGACCTATACGCTGCAGGAGATCCTGACGGTCAAGTCCGACGACGTGGTCGGCCGCGTCAAGACCTACGAAGCCATCGTCAAGGGCGAGAACGTGCCCAAGTCCGGCATCCCCGAGTCCTTCAAGGTGCTCGTCAAGGAGATGCAGAGCCTCTGCCTGGACGTCCAGGTCGTGGACGACAACGGCGAGGTCATCGACCTGACGCAGGATTATGACTCCGGCTCTCAGGAGCCCTCCAAGGAGGTCATGGACGAATTCGCGCCGATCATCAACGACGCCGGCACCGCCGAGGGCTACTCCGACAGATCCCTTGAGGAGGACTCCGCGATGGCTTACGTCGACGAAGAGGACGGCGGCTTCGTGCCCAGCGTCGGCGACGACGAGGATTACGGCTTCGGCGACGACGACTACACCGACGACGCGATCGGCGACATCCTGGAAAGCTTCCAGGAGAGCGAGGATCTCGACGACGAGTGATCCCGCGCCAAGCGCCGATCCTGCCGGCTTTCGGCAGAGCATAACCAATAGGAAGAGGGAAATGCTATGATAAATGAGAGCAATTACAACGAGCTCAACTTTGACGCCATTCGCATCGGCCTTGCGTCGCCGGATACCATCAGAAGCTGGTCCTACGGGGAAGTGAAAAAGCCCGAGACCATCAATTACAGAACCCTGAAGCCCGAGCGCGACGGCCTGTTCTGCGAGCGCATCTTCGGGCCGACGAAGGACTGGGAGTGCCACTGCGGCCGCTATAAGCGCGAGCGCTTCAAGGGCATCGTCTGCGACCGCTGCGGCGTGCAGGTCACCAAGGCCAAGGTGCGCCGCGAGCGCATGGGCCACATCGAGCTGCAGTGCCCGGTCTCCCATATCTGGTACTTCAAGGGCATCCCCTCCCGCATCGGTCTGATGCTGGGGATCAGCCCCAAGGATCTGGAGCGCGTCCTCTACTATCAGGACTTCATCGTCCTGGACGTGAACGACGAGATGGTTCCCGTGACGGTGGGCCAGGTCCTGCGCGACAGAGAGTACTCCAGCGCCGTCGAAATGTACGGCGAGGAGAGCTTCCGCGTGGGCATGGGCGCCGAGGCCGTGCAGGAGCTGCTGCGCCGCATCAATCTGGAGGAGCTGGAGGCTGAGCTGACCGAGCGCCTGAGCGAAAAGGGCGGTCAGGAGCGCCAGAAGATCCTCAAGCGGCTGGACGTGGTGGAGGCCTTCCGCAAGTCCGGTTCCCGCCCCGAGGACATGATCCTCACGGTCATCCCGGTCATCCCGCCGGATCTGCGCCCGATGGTGCAGCTCGACGGCGGCCGGTTCGCCACGAGCGACCTGAACGATCTGTACCGCCGCGTCATCAACCGCAACAACCGTCTGGCCAAGCTGGCGGAGTGGGACGCGCCCGAGATCATGCTCCGCAACGAGAAGCGGATGCTCCAGGAGGCCGTGGACGCGCTGATCGACAACGGCCGCAGAGGCCGTCCCGTCACCGGCGCCAACAACCGCGCGCTCAAGAGCCTGAGCGACTATCTGAAGGGCAAGCAGGGACGCTTCCGTCAGAACCTGCTGGGCAAGCGCGTGGACTACTCCGGCCGAAGCGTTATCGTCGTCGGTCCCGAGCTGAAGATCTATCAGTGCGGTCTGCCCAAGGAGATGGCGCTGGAGCTGTTCAAGCCCTTCGTCATGAAGATCCTGATCGAAAACGGCACCGCGACGAATATCCGCAACGCCAAGAAAAAGGTCGATCAGGGCTCCGACGAGGTCTGGGACGCGCTGGAGCTGGTCATCAAGGATCACCCCGTCATGCTCAACCGCGCGCCGACGCTGCACAGACTGGGCATCCAGGCCTTTGAGCCGGTGCTGGTCGAGGGCCGCGCCATCAAGCTGCATCCGCTGGCCTGTACCGCGTTCAACGCCGACTTTGACGGCGACCAGATGGCCGTGCACGTGCCGCTGAGCGCCGAAGCGCAGGCGGAAGCGCGTTTCCTGATGCTTGCCTCCAACAACCTGCTCAAGCCCGCGGACGGCAAGCCCGTCACGGTGCCCACGCAGGACATGGTTCTGGGCTCCTACTATCTGACCATGATCAAGCCCGGCGCGAAGGGCGAGGGGAAGGTCTTCCGCGACGTGAGCGAAGCCATCATGGCCTACGACAACGGCGACCTCGATCTGCACGCGCTGGTCAAGATCCGCTGCAGCAAGGAAGTGGACGGCGTCGTTCACACCGGCATGATGGAGACCAGCCTGGGCCGCGTCATCTTCAACAATCCCATTCCGCAGGATCTGGGCATTGTGGACCGCAGCGATCCGGCGAACATGTTTAAGCTCGAGGTCGATTACCTCGTCAACAAGAAGCAGCTCGGCAAGATCATCGAGACGAGCATCCGCGTCAAGGGCGTGCACGCGTCCAGCGTCATGCTCGACGATATCAAGGCGCAGGGCTACAAATACTCTACGCGCAGCGGCATCACCGTGTCGGTCTTCGACGCCGTGATCCCCGAGAACAAGGCGCGCTACCTGGCGGAGGCGCAGAAGGAAGTCGACCGCATCAACGCCCAGTACCGCAGAGGTCTGATCAGCGAGGGCGCCCGTACCCACGGCACCGTCGGCGTCTGGGAGGCCTGCACGGCGAAGGTGCAGAATGAGATCACGTCCGGCATGACCGAGGACAACCCCATCTACATGATGGTGGACTCCGGCGCCCGCGGCTCGAAGAACCAGCTGAGCCAGCTGGCCGGCATGCGCGGCCTGATCGCGAACACCTCCGGTAAAACCATCGAGATCCCCATCCGCGCCAACTACAGAGAGGGTCTGAACGTGCTGGAGTACTTCATCTCCTCCCGCGGCGCCAGAAAGGGCCTTGCCGATACGGCGCTGCGTACCGCGAACTCCGGTTATCTGACCAGACGTCTGGTCGACGTCTCGCAGGACGTGATCGTGCGCGAGTACGACTGCGGCTGCAAGACCGGCTACGAGGTCGCCGCCATCAAGGATAAGGACGACAAGGACATCGAACCGCTGACCGAGCGCCTGGAGGGCCGTTTCCTGCTGGATCCGTTCTGCGATCCCGAGACCGGCGAGGTGCTCGTGGACAACGAGCACATGATGACCGCCTTCGACGCGCAGCGCATCGCCGCGACCGGCGCGGAGAAGGTCACGATCCGTTCGCTGCTGACCTGCCGGACCGGCCACGGCGTCTGCATCAAGTGCTACGGCCGCAACCTGGCGACGGGCACGCCCGTTCAGGTCGGCGAGGCTGTGGGCATCATCGCGGCGCAGTCCATCGGCGAGCCCGGCACACAGCTGACCATGCGTACGTTCCATACCGGCGGCGTGACCAGTGAGAGCGATATCACACAGGGTCTTCCCCGTGTTGAGGAGCTGTTTGAGGCCAGAAAGCCCAAGGCGCTGGCCATGCTCACCGAGGTCGGCGGCGTCGTCACCGTGGAGCAGACACAGAAGGGGCAGAGCACGATCACGAACGTCATCATCAACGGCGAGGACGGCACCAAGAAGTACCTGATCCCCTACGACCTGCGCCTGAAGGTGCAGACCGGCGACGTCGTCGTCAAGGGCGACGCGCTGACCGAGGGCAACGTCAACCCGGCGGATCTGCTGGCCATCATGGGCGAGGGCGCGATCCACTCCTACCTGATCGAAGAGGTGCAGAAGACCTACCGCGGTCAGGCGGTGGATATCAACGACAAGCACATCGAGGTCATCGTGCGTCAGATGATGCGCAAGGTGCGCATCACCGATCCCGGCGATACGGACTTCCGCGCGGACGTTGTGATCGAGCGCGAGGAATTCGACGCCGCGAACGACGCCATCGAGGCCGCGAACGAGACCGCCGGACCCGAGGAGCAGCTGCGTCCCGCCGAGGGCGCGCCCGTCCTGCTGGGCATCACGAAGGCGTCTCTTGCCACCGATTCCTTCCTGAGCGCGGCCTCCTTCCAGGAGACCACCCGCGTGCTCACCGACGCCGCCATCCGCGGCAAGGTCGATCCGCTGCACGGCCTCAAGGAGAACGTCATCATCGGCAAGCTGCTGCCCTCCGGTACCGGCATGCGCTGCTACAACGAGGTCGAAGTCGACGTGGTCAATCCCTATCAGATGCCCGTTTCGGATCTCTACTGATCGTCCGACAGGGCAAAAACGCCAAAATACAGCCGATCCCGCGCGGGTCGGCTGTTTTCATTCATCAAATTGACGAAAAATTGCGTGAAACTTTGTAAAAAGTGTTGACATGCGGGCGTTTTTCGGTTAAAATACAGAAATGTCCGATGAAAAACCGGCATTGTTTATAATGCCCGTTGACCGCGGACAACACAAATTTTTAACAGGAGGTGTAACCACTTGCCAACCTTTAACCAGCTCGTCCGCAACGGCAGAAAGACCGCGGCGAAGAAGTCAAAGGCTCCCGCACTGGGAAAGGGCTTCAACTCGAAGAAGAATGTTGCGACCAACCACAATTCTCCGCAGAAGAGAGGCGTCTGCACCGTCGTCAAGACTGACACGCCCAAAAAGCCCAACTCCGCGCTTAGAAAGCTGGCCAGAGTTCGTCTGACCAACGGCATCGAAGTGTCGGCTTACATTCCCGGCGTCGGCCACAATCTGCAGGAACACTCTGTTGTTCTGATCAGAGGCGGCAGAGTCAAGGATCTTCCCGGCGTGCGTTACCACATCATCCGTGGCACGCTCGATACGCAGGGCGTGAACGGCCGTATGCAGAGCCGTTCCAAGTACGGCGCGAAGGTGCCGAAGGCTGCGAAGAAGTAAGCAGCAAACCCACTCAAATGAGACAAATCTTCTTGCAGGCGAAAGTCATTTCACCAATGCAGGGTCATATATATAATGTATATGCCTCGTATTGGCGCCACGGGAATTTGTCACTCGAGTACCTATGAATGCATTTTTATGTGGAGGAGGGAAGCGAAGTGCCAAGAAGAGGCAATATCGCAAAACGTGATGTTTTGCCGGATCCGCTTTACAATTCAAAGCTTGTGACACGTCTGATCAACAGTGTCATGTATGACGGCAAGAAGGGCGTCGCACAGAAGATCGTGTACGATGCCTTCGAGATCATCCGCGAAAAGACGGGCAAGGAGCCCCTCGAGGTTTTTGAAAACGCCATGGAAAACGTCATGCCCCTGTTGGAGGTCAAGGCCCGCCGTGTCGGCGGTTCTACCTATCAGGTGCCCATG
>ONWP01000030.1 GCA_900321595.1 uncultured Eubacteriales bacterium | reverse complement strand
GAACTGCATTCTGCCTGGCACAAGGTGCAGATATAAACATTAGAAAACAGTGTTGGTGGTGGCTGCGGTCGGCAGGTCGAGATTCTAACCACGCTGCAAATATCACCTGGGACGGTTCCATATATGGAACAGGTGATTATGTCGAGATGGTGCAAGGCACTGTCCGTCCCGCCATGTGGATCAGTCTGAAGTGACCGCAAACACGGCGCGGTCGACGCAGTTGATCGTATCGCAGCATGAACCCCCAAAACCGCGCGGGTCGGCGTTTACGCCGGCCCGCGCAAATGATGAAGGACAGAAAACGTTGAACCAGTATTCATTGAATTTGAATTCAACGTTTTTGGACTCGGCAGGTTTTCGGACGACGACCTTCAATAAATCGTGCGAAACAGGCGATTCGTGCGAAATAATCATACAAAACAGCTTGAATCGTACGATTTGTCGTTGTATAATGGGTCTGACGAAAGGAGTTGAGCCTGTGATCGTAACGGCGACGGAATTCAAAGCCAATCTTGGAAAATATCTCGGACTGATCGGGACGGAGGACGTTTTTATCACAAAAAACGGACGCCTGATCGCGCGTCTGACCGATCCGACCGTCAGTCCGGTGGACGCGCTCAGCGGTCTGCTTGCGGGCGCTGTCCCGGATGATTTTGACGCAAAACAACTCAGGGAGGAGCGGCTTCACCGGTATGCGGCTGATGATTGATACGAACGTCTTTTTAGACGTTCTGCTGCGGCGCGAGCCGTTTTTCGCCGATTCCCGCGCCGTGCTGGAGGCGTGCTTCGCGCGGAAGGCGCAGGGGTTCCTGTCCGCTTCAAGCGTGACGGACCTTTTTTACCTGCTGAAAAGACATCTGCACGACACAGATGAAACGTACCGCGCGCTCGGGTACACGCTGGATATCACGCGTGTTTTGACCGTGACGAACGAAGACGGGCTGACGGCCTTTGCGGCAAAGGCGACCGATTTTGAGGACTGCCTGATGGCGGTCTGCGCGCGCTCCAACCGCTGCGACGCGATCGTGACCCGGAACAAGAAGGATTTTCGCGGCTTTGGCGTCACGCTGCTTTCCCCGGCGGAAGCGGTCGAGCTGCTCAAATAGCCCGCGGCGAAACAGAAAAAACCGGCGGCAAGTTTCAGATACAGCAAAAGCGGACGCGATCGCGTACCGCTCTTTTGTTCTTGACAAACGCGGGTATGCGCGGTACAATAACGTTGAAAATAAATTCAATGAAATTTAATTCAACGTTTTTGTCGGGAGGGGATGCGCATGTTCGTCGGGAGAGAGGCCGAGGGCGCGAAGCTGCGGGACTTTTTTGCGTCGCCGGGACGCGCGTGCATGGTCTACGGCAAGCGCAAGGTCGGCAAGACCACGCTGATCCGGGAGGCGCTGAAGACCTGCGGCAGGCGCTGGGTCTATTACGAGTGTATCAGGGGCAGCCTGCGCGACAATCTCGACGGGTTCGTCCGGGAGCTGGTGCGCACCGGGATCCTGCCCGTCTTTCTGTCGTTCGAGGACTTCGGCGACGCGTTCGCGTACCTCAACACGCTGCCCTTTGAGATCGTCGCCGTCATCGACGAATATCCGTATCTGAAATCGCTCGCGAACGCGCAGACGGTCGACTCTCTGTTCCAAAGCGTGATCGACAACCGTCTGAAAAACGTCAGTCTGATCCTGTCCGGCTCGCATATCGGCATGATGAAGGATATGCTCGCCGAGGGCAACGCGCTGTACGGCCGCTTCCACACCGTGATCCGGCTGCCGGAGCTGCTCTGGCGCGAGTGCGCGGCGTTCTACCCTGACAAGAGCGCTTACGACCGGCTTGCGTTTTTCTCCGTGTTCGGCGGGTCGCCCTACGTGAACGAGCTGCTCGACCCGGCGCGCGGTCTGCGGGAGAATATCTGCGCGACGATCCTGAACACTGACAGTCCCATGTTCCTGTACGCGTCGCACCTGCTGATGTCTGATCTCACCGCGTCGATGCAGACGCAGCGGATCTTCGCGTGCCTCGGCAACGGCGCGAAGCGGTATCGCGAGATCGAGGATCAGCTCGGCGGGCAGAAGACGGGCAATCTGAACAAGCAGCTCAAGCCGCTCATTGAGATGGAGCTCCTTCGCCGGTCAATGCCGATCAATCATCCGTCCGACGACAAGAAGGCGCTTTACGAGCTCAGCGACAATCTGATGCGGTTCTATTTTACTTTTGTCTACAAACAGAAAAGCGCGCTTGAGATGCTCGGCCCCGACGCGTTCTATGAGGAATACGTCGCGCCGGCGCTGACCGCGTTCATCTCCCGCCGGTTTGAGGAGATCTGCCGGGACT
>ONWP01000118.1 GCA_900321595.1 uncultured Eubacteriales bacterium | reverse complement strand
CGGGAAATGCTCCATGATATGATGATGCATCATGGCGATGATCTTCCTGCCGTCGGCCTGCGCGGCGCGCACCTGCGTCTCGATCCAGCCCATCAGCTCGTCAGAGACCACGCCGTCGCCGCTGCCCTCCCATTTGTTGGAGTCGATCGCGAGCAGACGGTAGCCGCCGGGCAGATCCGCCGTGTAAGAAGCGGTCTTTCCGTCGACGGCCAGCGCCTCGTCGTAGCCGAACGCGTGATAGATCTCCTTGAACGTCGCCGGACTGCAGTCGCCCGGGCCGACGTCCTCACGCATATCCACGTCGTGGTTGCCGTCGATGACGTAGATCTGCTTGCCGGTCTCTGACTCAAAGTCGGCGAGGATCGCGGCGAACGCGCGCGCGTCGTCGGGCGTGCCCATGTTGGTCAGGTCGCCGCTCATCAGGATGCAGTCCGCGTCCGATTCGGCGGCCTCCTCCAGGAAGCGGGCCACGACCGGCACGCTGATCGCGGACACCTGTCCCAGGTCGTTGCGGGGATGGTAAAAACGCGCCGAGTCGATCCGGTCGAACTTCTGCCAATGCAGGTCGCTGGCGACGATCAGCTTCAGCGAGTCGTCCGATGCGCTGACGCCGACCGCGCACAGGCCGAAAACCATGCAGACCGTCAGCAGTACACTGAGGAATCTCTTCATCTGTCACATCTCCTTTTTTCTGCAAAGATTAACGCTTTATCGAATCGAACGGCAGCGAGCCGTTCTGATTCTCGCATTCATGGGATCGCCGGGTTCTCCGTCAACAAACGGCAATATCGCGGATGGCGGCGCCGCCGGCGTCCCGGGTGATCTCCAGCGTGATCTCGCGCGCCTGCGCGCCGTCGAACGGCACGATCCGCTTGTGTCCGATGCATTCGCTCTCGTACACCGCTTCCCCGTCGAACAAAAGCCGGAACCCGCGCACGCGCTGTCCCTGCGCGATGTCCTCGCGGATGACGACGTAACCGACCCTGCGGCGCTCGGGCAGACGAAGCGTACATCTGCCGTCCGTCAGCGCAGGCGAATCGGCGCAGGCGAACGGATGGCCGAACGTGTCGCGCAGCAGCTTGCCGAAGGCCTCGAACTGCACCTCGTCCTGGAAGCTGCCGTCCGTGCCGATGGCCATGCCCAGCAGCAGGTTGGAGTTGCGCCCCACGGATCGCACGTAGCAGTCGAGCAGATGCGCGGGACTGAAGGCGAGATGCTCCTCCCCGGCGCGCCAGCCCCATCCGCCGCCGTAGGCCTCGTGGCTGCGGTTGGGCATATCCGTCTCCGCCGGCCAGTAGTATTTGCCGTCCGGGTCGCCGACGCCGGCCTGCTCGTCCGGCACGGTGCCGTCGTAGCGCGCCTCGCCCGCGTTCGTGGTCGCCCAGCAGTTCTCCGGCGCGAGGCCGTCTTCGTTGCCGACCCAGCGCAGATTGTGCGGCCAGTCGCGCGGCCCCTGGAAGCAGACCGCGTCCGGCTGCAGCCGGCGCAGGACCGGCGTCAGGTCGGGGCCTCCCTGCGCGGGCGGCAGCACGCCGCCGTCAAACCAGACCTCAAAAAGCTCGCCGTAGCGGCTCCACAGCTCGGTGACCTGCGCCTCCACGGCGCGCACGTACGCCTGATACGCTTCGGTGCGGTAGTCGCAGGGCTGATCGTCGTTGATCCCGTAGTAGCCGTTGCAGCCGGTGTTGTAGTAGAAGCCGGGTTTCAGCCCGTACGCGCGGCAGGCCTCTATGAATTCGCCGCAGACGTCCCCGCCGCCCCCGCGCCACCGGGTGTTTGCGATCGAGAAGTCGTTGACGGCGGTGTCCCACAGGGAAAAGCCCGTGCCGTGATTCGCCACCAGTACCGCGTACTTCGCGCCCGTCGACGCCGCCGCGCGCACCCACTGCGCCGGGTCGAGCTTCGGCGGATCCAGACTTTTCCAGTCGTAGGCGTCGCGCACGGCCTTCGTCTTGAACCAGTTGCCGGGCAGATCCGGCCGGTAGATATCCATCAGGTAGTGGATCAGCACGCCCAGCTCCATATCCTGCCACGCGAGCTGCTGCTTCGTCGGCTTCGCGATGTACATTGCTCTGCATCTCCTTTGCTGCGGTATGCGGCTTATATTGTTATTATAACAAGCCGTTCGCGAAAAAGAAACAGTTTTTTTCTCACGCGGGCGCAAGATCACGAGAAACGACTTGCAAATCAAACGCGCTTGTTATAAAATGTACGTTAGTTAGGAGGTCGTTTCCATGAACAGCAATCTTGTGAAAAAGGTCATCGCACCGCTTACGGCGATCGTGATCGGTGTCATTTTCATCTGCGTCAGCGTCAGCAATATCAAAAAGATCAGCGCCTATCCGCAGACCGAAGCCGTCATCTCCCGCGTCGACGTGGAGTACAACGCCGCGGACGAACAGGACGACATCACCGTTTACGTCACCTACACGGTGGACGGCAAGTCGTACGAATCCGAGCTCAGCCAGAGCAGCTCCGCCATGAAGGAGGGCGATAAGCTCACGGTCAGCTACAATCCGGACAAACCGGCCGAGGTCATCGCCTCGTCCAAAACGATGAGCCGCGTGTTCCTCGCCATCGGCTGCGTCGTCGGCGTCGTCGGCCTCGGACTGCTCGCGAAAAATCTGCTCATCCCCTTCATCGCCGCCAGAAAAGCCGGCTGAGAGAAAAAGTGATCAGCGAACCCGTCTGCCGGATCGACAGACGGGTTTTTCATTTCAGACTTCAGAACCGTTTGCGCATGGT
>ONWP01000142.1 GCA_900321595.1 uncultured Eubacteriales bacterium | reverse complement strand
TCGTCCGCCGCGACGACCAGCACGGCGATATCCGTCGCCATGGCGCCGCGGGCGCGCATGGCCGTGAACGCCGCGTGGCCGGGCGTATCCAGGAACGTGATGTCCTGATCGTTGATCCGGATGCGGTACGCGCCGATATGCTGGGTGATGCCGCCGGATTCGCCGGCGGTGACGTTCGTGTTGCGGATCGCGTCGAGCAGGCTGGTCTTGCCGTGGTCGACGTGACCCATGACGCAGACGACCGGCGAGCGCAGCTGCAGATCCTCTTCCGTATCCTCATGGGTATCGATGATGCGGTCCTCGATGGTGACGACGACCTCTTTCTCGGGTCTTGCGCCGAAGTCGGTCGCGATGATGGCCGCCGTGTCGTAGTCGATCATATCGGTCATCTTTGCCATGACGCCGTAGCCCATCAGCTTCTTGATGACCTCCTGCACGCGCGCCTTCAGCGTCAGCGCCAGATCGTTGACGCTGATCTCCTCAGGCAGAACGACCTTCATGTGCTTCTTCGCGCGCTCCGCGTCGATGCGCTTGAGCCGCTCGGCCTCGGTCTCGCGGCGTTTGCCCGCGCCCTTCTTGCGGTACTGCTTCGACTTCTGATTGATCTTGACCTTCTTGAAGGAATCAGAATCCTTCGCCCGGGAGTGCTCCGGCGTGATCTCGTCATAGTGCTCGTCGTACTTGCCCAGATCCACCGCGGACGTTCTGGTGTCCACGGTGCGCGCCTGTCCCTTGGTGCGCGCCTGCATGGGGCCGTCCGCGGGCTTGTCCTTCTTCTTGGACTTGAAGGGCTGCGGGTCGCTGGGCTTGTGCTGCTTCGGCGGCTCCGCCGGCTTTTTCGCGGGCTCGGCGGGCTTCTGCGGCTGCGCGGGCGCTTCGTCCGCCTGCGGCTTTTCGTCCGGCTTCTTTTCCGGCTCCGGCGCTTTCTCCGGCGCCGGCTCGGCGGGCTTCTCGGGCGCGACGCTCGTCGCGGCGAAATACGCCTGGAAGTTCTCCGCCTCATGCTTCCGGGTGATCCAGTCGAATACCACGTCCAGCTCGTCGTCCGCCAGCGCGGTCTGCGCCTTCTTCGGCTCGTCGAAATACTTCGCAAGCAGCTCGATCACCGCGCCGCTCTTGATGTTCAGATCCTTCGCCAGATCACATACTTTATATTTATTCTTGGTAATCATGCATTCAGTCCTCCTTCGCTGCCTCTTCGCCGGGCAAAGCCTTCCTCGCCAGTTCCGCGAGTCCCCGATCGGTCACGGCTGCCACCGCGAACCGTCTGCCCGGCTGCTGTCCGAAATCATCCATTGTGTACCGCGTCTGAAACACCGGCACGTGTTCGGCGAGGCCGCGGATCTCCTCCGTCAGCCGCGCGGACGCGTCCCGCGCCAGGATCACCAGCTGCGCGTCGCCGCGCCGCAGCGCGTGCTTCACGTCGTCGTGACCCATGGCCAGATGTCCTGCCCGTCTGGACAGGCTCAGCGCCGACAACAGTTTATCCACCGTCGGTCACCGCCTTTTCCAGCGCTTCGTATATCTCATCGGTCAGGGGTACGCCGAAGGTTCTGTCAAGCCGCTTCGACCGGCGAAGCTTCCGGAAGCATTCCGCGTCGCGGCAGACGTAAGCGCCGCGCCCGTTCTTTTTGCCCGTGAAATCCAGTCCGATCTCACCCTCGGGCGAACGCACCACGCGGATCAGCTCCCGCTTGGGCTTTGAAACATCGCAGCCCAGACACTTGCGCATGGGTATTTTTTTCTGCTGCATCTCTGCGCGCCCCCTTTCCTGTCTTTTTTTGCTTCAGACGCCGAACGCGGTCAGTCGTCCAGCTTTGCCAGCTCCGGATTCACCGCGGGGCTGGTGATATCGATCTTCCACTTGGTCAGGCGCGCCGCCAGACTCACGTTAACGCCGCCCTTGCCGATGGCCAGTGAAAGCTTGTCCGTCGGAACGGTCACGCGGCAGGAACGCGCCGCGCGGTCGGTGATGACCACGGTCAGCACAGGCGCGGGCTTGAGCGCCTCGGTCACATACTCGATGGGATCCTGGCTGAACCGCACGATCTCCAGCTGCTCGCCGCCGAGCTCGCGCACGATGGCGCTCACACGGGTGCTGTCGCGGCCGATACACGCGCCCACGGGATCGACCTCGGGATCGCGGCTGTCCACGGAGACCTTCGTCTTGATGCCGGCCGCGCGCTGGATGTCCTTGACCTCCACGGTGCCGTCGGCGATCTCGGGGATCTCCCGCTCAAGCAGGCGTTTGACAAGGCCCGGATGCGTCCGGGAGACCAGCACGCGCGAGATGCGCACGCCGTCGCGCTCCTTGTCGTCCACCGCGATATAGACCAGGATCCGGTCGCCGATGCCGTAGCGCTCGCCGCGGATCTGCTCGTTCTCGGGCATGACCACCTCGCCGGAGCCGATACGCAGCGTCAGCGCGTGATTCACGGGATTCACGTCCACGACGGTGCCGGTGACGAGCTCCTGATTCTTGCTCTGATAAACGGTCAGCGCCCGGTCGTTGGCGGCGTCCTTGAGCCCGGAGCGCAGGACGTGCTTGACCTTCTGGGCGATCTGGCGGCCGAACGCGGCCATGTCGATGTCGATGACGACCGTGTCGCCGGCGATCGCGCCGGGCTTATAGCTCTGCGCCTCGGTGACCGTCAGCTTCGTGGGATCGCGCTGCGCGATGCGGCGCGCCTTCTTCAGGTCCTCCTCGGTCTGCTCGGCCTCCTCAGCCGCCGCGTCGAGCTCATCCTCATCCGGCTCGTCGTCGTCCACGGGGTCGTCGATGACCTCCTTGACCATGTACATGCGGATATCCTTGAGCACAGGGTCGATCTCGCAGTGGATGCAGGAGGACAGGCCGCTGTTCTTGTTGGCAACAGCCGTGCACAGCGCCGCGGAGATCTTCTCGTAGATCGCGTCTGCGGGGATCTCCATCTCATGGGCGATGATCTCGACCGTTGTGAAGAACTCTTTGGGATTAAATGCTTCCTTCGCCATTTTTTCTGACCATTCCTTTCGATATATTCACTTGTCTTATTCCTCTTCAATGTCGCCGAAGCCCCGGAAGTCGTCCAGCTTCACCCAGGACGTCTCCCGCCTGTTCAGCGTCAGCGTCAGTCCCTCGTCGGTCTCGACGGTCAGCGCGCCGTCCGCGTAGGCGGTCAGGACGCCCTTGAAATTGCGTCTGCCCTCCACGGCCTTCGGCGTGCGCAGCATGACGCGCGCGCCCAGGAACTGCTGAAAGTGCTCGTCCCGGACCAGCTCGCGCTCCACGCCGGGCGACGAGACCTGCAGATTGTACTCCGCGTCGATGGGATCGGCCTCGTCGAGCACCGGATCGATCGCGTGGCTCATATTGACGCAGTCGTCCATGGTCACCCCGCCGGGCTTGTCGATGATGATGCGCAGATAATGGTTCTTGCCTTCCTTCTGGAACCGCACGTCCCAGAGCTGCAGCCCCAGCGACGCGGCCAGCGGCTCCGCCAGCTCCCGCACGACTTGCGCCGTGTTCTTCTTTTCCGCCACGGTCGTTCACCTCCGCCCCGATCAGGGCTTTTCTTCAAAGAAACGGAGCGGCTCAACTGGCCGCTCCGATAATTTCTTATCTTCACACAGCGCATTTTATCACAACGAGATTCGATTGTCAAGCCCTCCTGCCGCCGTTTTGCCTTATTTTTAAAAGAAAAACAGCAAAAACGGGTGCAATCGCGCTTCTTTTCCTGTATAATGGATCGCAGAAAACACTTGCGAGGTGCGTTATGCAAAAAGCAAACAATCCGTATGCCGTCGACCCGGACGAGATCGCGTCGCTGGCGAAGCTGCGCCTGACGCCCGCGGAGCGCGAGCGGCTGCTGCGCGAGCTGCCGGAGCTGATCGCGTTCGCCGCCGGACTGGACG
This sequence comes from uncultured Eubacteriales bacterium, assembly GCA_900321595.1. GTDB lineage: Bacteria > Bacillota > Clostridia > Oscillospirales > Acutalibacteraceae > UBA1081. The sequence goes on along the minus strand of ONWP01000142.1, from coordinate 5,344 downwards.
CGCCGGACGAAGCGCGGGACGCGGCGGTCCCCGAAAAGTCCGCGCTGCGGCCGGACGCGCCGGCAGCCGACCCGACCTTTGACCGCGCGATCATGCGGGCGGACGCGCCCGTCCTGCGGGACGGCTGCTTCGTCGTGCCGGCGGTCGTGACGGAGGACGCGGGATGAACGTCTGTGACATGACCGTCGCCGCGCTTTCGGCGCTGCTGCGAAAGCGGGAGATCTCCGCCGTCGAGACGGCGAACGCGTTTCTCGCGCGGATCGCCGAACGCGACGGCCTGCACGGCGCGTTCCTGACGACGACCGCCGACCTGGCTCTGCGGCAGGCGGCGCGGGCCGACGCGCGCCTCGCTTCCGGCGAAAACGTTACACTGCTGACGGGCGTTCCCTTCGCCGTCAAGGACAACATCTGCGTCAAAGGCGTGCGGACCACCTGCGGCAGCCGGATCCTCTCCGGTTATATCGCGCCCTATGACGCGTTCGCGGCGCGGCGCCTGCTGGATGGCGGCGCGGTGCTGCTGGGCAAGACGAATATGGACGAATTCGGCATGGGCGCGTCCACGACGCACTCCGCTTTTCAGATCACGCGCAACCCCGCCGACCCGGACCGGATCCCCGGCGGCTCGTCGGGCGGCTCCGCGGCGGCGGTCGCGGCGGGAGAGGCCGCGTTCGCCCTGGGCAGCGACACCGGCGGCAGCGTCCGCCAGCCGGCGGCGTTCTGCGGCGCGGTCGGACTCAAGCCCACCTACGGCGCCGTCTCCCGGCGCGGGCTCGTGGCATTCGCGTCCTCGCTGGATCAGATCGGCCCCCTGACGCGCTGTGTCGGGGACGCCGCGCTGGTTTTCGACGCGATCGCCGGACACGACGACGGCGACGCGACAAGCGCGCGGCGACGCCTGCCTCCGCTTGCGGACGCGGTCGGCCGGGAAGTCTCCGGCATGCGCGCCGGCCTGCCGCGGGAGCTGCTGGGCGACGGGATCGACCCGCAGATCCGCGAAGCTGTCCGGAACGCCGCGCGGCGTCTCGCGTCCCTGGGCGTGCGCGTGGAGGAGACGAGCCTGCCCGCGCTGACACAGACGCTCGGCGCGTACTACGTGATCTCCTCCGCGGAGGCGTCGTCCAACCTCGCCCGGTACGACGGCGTGCGCTACGGCCGCAGAGCGGAAAACTGTCCGGACGCGGCGTCGCTGTACGTCCGTTCCCGTTCAGAGGGCTTCGGGGACGAGGTCAAGCGGCGGATCCTGCTGGGGACGTTCGTCCTGTCGGCGGGCTTCCGCGACGCGTATTATCAGAGGGCGGTGGCGGCCCGCGCGCGCGTCCGGCGCGACTTCGACCGGGCGTTTGCCGATTTCGATTTCCTGCTTGCCCCGACCGCGCCGACGGCCGCGCCCCGGTTCGACGAGACGCCGGACGACCCGGTCCGCGTCTATGCGGGCGGCGTCTGCACCGTCCCGGCGAATCTGGCGGGACTGCCGGCGATGAGCGTCCCCTTCGGAAAGACGCCGGACGGCCGGCCCGCCGCCGTACAGCTCATCGGCCCCGCGTTCGGCGAAGAAGTCCTGATCGCCGCCGGTCACGCGCTGGAACAGGAGGCGAAGGCATGAAGCATCCGGATTATGAAGCCGTGATCGGGCTGGAGATCCACTGCGAGCTGAACACCCGCACCAAGATCTTCTGCGCCTGTCCCACCGCGTTCGGCGCGGCGACGAACACACAGGTCTGTCCCGTCTGTCTGGGACTGCCCGGCGCGCTGCCGACGCTCAACGAAAAGGCCGTCGAATTCGCCGTCCGCGCGGGACTCGCGCTCGACAGCCGCGTCGCGCGCGTCTCCCGATTCGACCGCAAGAACTATTTCTATCCCGATCTGCCGAAGGCGTATCAGATCACCCAGTTTTTCGAGCCGATCTGCACAGGCGGCCATCTGGACGCGGAGACGGCGGACGGCGTCAGACGCGTGCGCATCACGCGCATCCACCTGGAGGAGGACGCCGGAAAGCTCATCCACACGCCGGACGGCACGCTCGCGGACTGCAACCGCTGCGGCGTGCCGCTCATCGAGATCGTGACGGAGCCGGACCTGCGCACCGGCGAGGAGGCGGCCGCTTTCGCGAGGAAGCTGCGCAGCGTCCTGGTCTGGGCGGGCGTCACCGACGGCAGGCTGCAGGAGGGCTCCATGCGCTTCGACGTGAACCTGAGTGTGCGGCGCAGGGGGCAGACGGCGCTGGGCGTGCGCACCGAGATGAAAAATCTCGGCTCCTTCACGTCCGTGCGGCGAGCCGTCGAGGCTGAATTCGACCGCCAGTGCGGTCTGCTCGAACGGGGCGAGCCGGTCTTTCAGGAGACGCGCCGCTTCGACGAGAAAAGAGGCGTCTCCGTCCTCATGCGGCGCAAGGAAAACGCCGACGACTACCGGTACTTCCCGGAGCCGGATCTGCCGCCGGTCGTGGTCTCCGACGCGCTGATCGAGGCGCTGCGCGCCGATTTGCCGCGTCTGCCGGACGCGCGAAAGCGCTTTTACCGGGAGACATGGGGGCTCTCCGACTTCGACGGAGAGATGCTCACGAGCGAACGGGAGGCGGCGGAGCTGTTCGAGGCCGCGGCCGGTCTGACGCGCTACGCGCGCCTCGCGGCGCAGCTGGTGATCGGCGAGGTCCTGCAGTCGGTCGATTTCGAGCGGGAGCGCGTCCGTCTCAACCCGGCGCGGCTCGCCGCCGTCGCCGACCTGCAGGGGGACGGTGAGATCAACCCGCAGACGGCGCGGCAGCTCGTCCGGTCGCTCTGCGGGCAGGATTTCGACCCGGCGGATTATGTCCGGGCGCACGGCCTCGGCCGCGTCCGGGACGTGAAGACGCTGCGCGAAGCCGTCGAAGCGGCGCTTTCGGAAAACCCGAAGATCGTATCGGACTTCCTGCGGGGCAAGACCGCCGCTGCGACCGCGTTGATGGGGCAGGTCATGCGCAAAACGAACGGCCGCGCCGATCCGCAGACGGCGCAAACGCTGATCGCGCAGGCGCTCGAAGCGATCAAAGACGCGTCCGAATCTTAATTTTTGCGCGCGACAAGCGCTTTCCCCTTGCGAAACCGGGCAAAATCATGTAAACTATAGGCACACAAGCTGATATCCGTCGGATCGCATCCCCCTCCCGGGGCGCTTTCCGACGTTTGCGCATGACAAGGAGTTTATAAATGAACGCATTTTCCACGCTTCTGGCGTCCGATCCGGAATTCCGGACCATTCGGGAGAACATCGCCCGCCGGCGTCTGCCGCTGGGCGTGCTGGGGCTTTCCATGACGCCCAAGGCGCACTATATCGCCGCGCTTTGCGCGTCGCTGGACCGCAAGGCCGTCGTCGTCGCGCCGGATGAGGCCGCCGCCACCCGTCTGCGGGACGACCTGCTCGCGATGGGGCTTGATGCGGCGCTGTACCCCCGGCGGGATCTGACTTTCCGCAGCGAGCAGAGCGCGTCGCGGGACTACGAACGCGCGCGCATCGGCGTGCTGAGCCGGCTGCTCGACGACGAGCCGGACGCCGTCGTGATGAGCGCGCAGGCCGCCGTGCAGCTGACGGTGCCCCGGCAGACGCTTCTGGAGCGCCGGGCGCGGCTTGCGCCGGGCGCCGAAATGGATCGGGACGCGCTGGCGGCGCTGCTCACGCGCGCCGGCTACGCCCGGTCGGAGCTGGTGGAGAGCATGGGACAGTTCAGCGTCCGCGGCGACCTGGTGGATTTCTTCCCGCCGGGCAGCGAGGAGCCCGTCCGCGTGGAATTCTGGGGCGACACGGTGGACGGCGTCGCCCGGTTCGACCCGATGAGCCAGCGCCGCGGCGACGTCACGGGGCCGGTGGAGATCACCCCCGCCGAGGAGGTCATGCCCGATACGCAGGAGGCGCTCGCGGCGGCCATCCGGAAGCTGTCCTCCGGTCTGCGCGGCAAAAACGCGCCGGTCATGAAGGCGAATCTGCTGAAGGACGCGGACGCGCTGGACGCCGGGGTGCGGCTGGGCAGCTGCGACAAATACCTGCCGCTCGTGTACCCGGAGGCCGAGACGCCGCTGGACTACTGTCTGGGCAGACTTCTTTTCGTCTGCGACACGAACAACGTCAAGGCAAAGCTCACGGACGAGGCGAATCTCTTCAAAGAGGATCTGAAGATGTTCACGGAGCAGGCGGTGCTCTGCCGCGGGCTCGATCGCTACGCGCTGGACTTTGGCGAGCTGACGCGCGCCTACGAGGACATGGGCGCCGTCTATCTGGACGACTTCATCCGGGGCAGCTTTGACACGCCCGTCAAAGAGCTGGTCAACGTCAACGCACGCCAGAACGCCCCGTGGGAGGGCTCGCTGCAGGTGCTCGAGGACGACCTGCGCCCGGACGTGGCGCGCGGCGTGACGACGGTGATCCTCGCCGGGACCCCAAAGAGCGCGAAAACGCTCTGGGAGGATCTGACCGACGACGGTTTTACCTGCACGCTCTACGGCGAGACGCCCGCGTCCTTCCCGGCCGGCGGCGTCAGCGTCCTGCCCGGATCGCTGCACTACGGCGTCAGCTATCCCGGCAGCCGGATCAAGCTCGTCACCATGGGACGCGCCGGCGCCGCCGCGCGCAAATCCGGCGTCGTCAAAAAACTGAAAAAACCGAAAAACGGCCTGCACTCCATCGACGAGCTGAACAAGGGCGATTACGTGGTGCATCAGACCCACGGCATCGGCCGGTTCGACGGCATCGTCGCCATGGAGGTCGACCGGATCGTCAAGGACTATATCAAGATCATCTACGCCGGCAACGACATCCTCTACGTGCCGGTCTCACAGCTGGACATGGTGGCGAAATACATCGGCCCCCATGAGCAGACCGGCGCGTCCGTGAAGCTCAACCGGCTGGGCTCCGGCGACTGGACGAAGACGAAATCCCGCGTGCGCTCCGCCGTCAAAGACATCGCGAAGGAGCTGACGAAGCTCTACGCCGAGCGGCAGAACGCGCCGGGCTACGCCTTTTCGCCGGATATCGACATGCAGTCGGACTTTGAGCGCCGGTTCGAGTACGACGAGACCGAGGATCAGCTCACCGCGATCGCCGAGATCAAGCGGGACATGGAGCGCGCCTGTCCCATGGACCGGCTGCTCTGCGGCGACGTGGGTTTCGGCAAAACCGAGGTCGCCCTGCGCGCCGCGTTCAAATGCGTCGCGGACGGCAAGCAGTGCGCCGTGCTGGTGCCGACGACCATTCTGGCGTTCCAGCACTACCGCACCATGACGCGCCGCTTCGAGGGCTTCCCGGTCAATATCGAGATGCTCTCGCGCTTCCGCACGCCGCAGCAGCAGAAGGCCATCCTCTCGCGCCTCAAGGG
>ONWP01000408.1 GCA_900321595.1 uncultured Eubacteriales bacterium | reverse complement strand
CGACGAAATACTGGAGGAATCACGCGAATGAGACAATCGACGATCGAACGAAAGACCGCGGAGACAGACATCCGTCTCCGTCTGAATCTTGACGGTACCGGCGCATCGAATATCGACACGGGCTGCGGTTTTCTCAATCACATGCTGACGCTCCTTGCGAAACACGGAATGTTTGATCTGGACGTGACCTGCACGGGCGACACCGACGTTGATTACCATCACACGACGGAAGACATCGCGATCGTTCTGGGAGACGCGCTTTGTGAGGCGCTCGGCGACCACCGGGGGATCTGCCGTTACGGGCATATCATCCTGCCGATGGACGAAGCGCTCATCTTATGCGCCGTCGATCTGGGCGGCAGGAGCTGTCTGGGCTATGAATTGCATATCCCGACTGAAAAGGTCGGCGACTTCGATACGGAGCTCACAGAGGAATTCATGGCGTCGCTCGCGAGAGCCGGCAAAATGAATCTCCATCTGCAGCAGCTGGCCGGCCGCAATTCGCACCATATCATCGAGGGCGCGTTCAAAGCGCTCGCGCGTTCGCTGCGCATGGCGGCCGCCATCGATCCCTCCTGTCCGGATTCGATCCCCTCGACGAAAGGAGTGCTTGCATGATCGCGGTGATAGACTACGGCGTCGGAAATTTATTCAGTCTTACCGCAAGCCTGAAGGCGCTTTCCCTTGACAGCGTCGTAACGCGCGAACCGTCCGTTCTGCATGAGGCGGATCAGCTGATCCTGCCCGGCGTCGGCGCGTTCGGCGACGCGATGCGTAAACTCGAGGAAACGGGCCTCGTCCCGGTGATCCGTGAAGAGGCTTCCGCCGGCAAACCGATCCTCGGCATTTGCCTCGGTATGCAGCTGCTCTTCGATAAGAGCTACGAATACGGTGAACACGACGGGCTGTCCCTGATCGGCGGCAGCGTCAAATCGCTGCGAGACGCCGTTCCGAATCATCTGAAAATACCGCAAATGGGGTGGAATCGCCTGATCCCCGTAAGAGAAGAGCCGCTTCTTCGGTATTGTTCCGACGCGCCGTACGCCTATTTCGTGCATTCCTATTACGCGACGGCGTGCGAGGAAGCCCTCAGCGCTTACGCGGAGTATCACGTGCGCGTACCCGGGATCGTTCGAAAGGACAATGTGTGGGGCACACAGTTTCATCCGGAAAAAAGCGGCGCGGACGGACTTTCCATGCTGCGCGCCTTCAGCGAGGTGACGGCATGAAGGTTTTTCCCGCTATCGATATCATAGACGGTCAGGTCGTCCGCCTGACACGCGGCGACTACGACGCGAAAACCGTATACCGCGACTCCCCTGTCGAACAGGCAAAGCTGTTTGAAGCGCAGGGCGCGCAGTATCTGCACGTCGTAGATCTGGACGCGGCAAAGACAGGAAAAACAGAAAACGCGGCAGTCATCTGCCAAATCGCGAAACAGACAGATCTGTTCGTTGAGATCGGCGGCGGGATCCGCAGCGAGGAAACGATCGAAATTTACCGGGACGCCGGTCTCAGACGTGTGATCCTGGGCACCGCGGCGCTGCGTGACCCGGATTTTCTGCAAAGAATGGTCGAACGCTACCGGGATTTCATCAGCGTCGGCGTAGACGCCAGGGACGGCAAGGTCGCAGTCAACGGCTGGCTTGAGGTAACCGACGCGGACAGCGTCGCGTTTTGCGAAAAGCTGCGCGATATGGGCGTCGCCCACGTCGTATACACCGACATCGCGAAGGACGGCGCGCTCGGCGGAACGAATCGCGATATTTACCGCGTATTATGTGCGATAGACGGCCTTGACGTAACGGCGAGCGGCGGCGTCAGCACGCTGGGCGACATCCGGGCGCTTGCCGAAATGCGGCTCTACGGCTGCATCATCGGCAAGGCGCTTTACGAGAACAGACTGTCGCTGGAGGACGCGCTGCGCGCGGCACAGGAGGAGCAATGATTACAAAACGCATCATTCCATGTCTGGATATTCGCGACGGCCGCGTCGTCAAGGGCAAGAATTTCACCGGGATCCGCGACGTGGACAGTCCGGTCGCCCTGGCTTCGTTTTACAACGAATCCGGCGCGGACGAGCTGGTCTTTTACGATATTACGGCGAGCGCGGAGGGCCGCGGGTTGTTCGCAGACGTTCTGCGCGACGTCGCGAGCCGCATCTTCATTCCCCTGACGGTCGGCGGCAATATCAATACGGTCGACGATTTTGACCGCGTTCTCAAATCCGGCGCGGATAAGGTCAGCGTCAATTCAGGCGCGATCCGCGATCCGTCCCTCATCCCGCGGGCCGCAGAAAAGTACGGCGATCAATGCGTCGTACTCTCGATGGACGTCAAACGCGTAAACGGGAAATTCACCGTTTTCGCAAAGGGCGGCCGCGAACAGACGTCCCTCGACGCGATCGAATGGGCCGCCTACGGCGCGAAAAACGGCGCCGGTGAGATCGTCGTCAATTCGATCGATACCGACGGCGTCAAGGACGGCTTTGATCTCGAAATGCTGAACGCGATCGCAAGCGTATGCGACATTCCGATCATCGCGAGCGGCGGCGCCGGGTGCATGGAGGACTTCCTGACGCTGTTTCGAAGCGTTCCGGGCGTTGACGCCGGGCTTGCAGCCTCCATCTTCCATTTCGGTGAGGTCGCGATCCGCGATCTGAAGCGTTACCTGAAAGAAAACGGCATTGAAATGCGTATATAAGGAGCATCCAAATGATCAACGAAGCTATAATTGATTCACTGATATTTGATGATAAGGGTCTGATCCCCGCCGTCGTGCAGGATTTCTTTACCGGCGAGGTGCTGACTGTCGCCTATATGAACCGGGAAAGCCTCAATATCACATTGAAAGAGAAAACGACCTGTTTCTGGTCGCGTTCCCGGCAGGAGCTGTGGCGCAAGGGCGAAACGAGCGGCAACCGGCAGCATATCGTCAGCATCAAAGCGGACTGCGACTGTGACGCGCTCGTTGTCCGTGTCATCAAGGACGGGCCCGCCTGTCATACCGGCGCGGAAAGCTGCTTCTTCAACCTGCTCTACGCCGATGACGAGAGAAGTGATTTTTCGATCGACGCGCTTTATGATCTGATCGCCGGTCGAAAAACCACGATGCAGGAGGGCTCCTACACAACGTACCTTTTCCAAAAAGGATTGGACAAAATCCTGAAAAAGGTCGGTGAGGAATCGACGGAAGTCATCATCGGCGCCGCGAAACAGTCCAAAGAGGAAACGATCTACGAAATTGCGGATCTTGCCTATCACCTTCTTGTGCTGATGGTCGAGATGGGAATCTCTCCGGACGATATCCGAAAAGAGCTTGATTCCAGACACGTGATTGACCACAAAGTCAAACAGGAAACGATGCAGTAAATCAAAAACGGCAGGTCGATAAACCTGTCGTTTTTTTATCTTAATGAACAAACCAGCCGCGAACGCAGAGTCGGATTCGCCACCACAGCCGCCGGATCCGTTCGAAAAACGGAGCGCGTCGCGCTTCCGGCGCGTCAGAACCGTCTGCCGGCAAAAGAGAGCCGTCCGGCTGCAATCGAAGGATCCGATACTCGATGTGATACGGTTCGTCCTCATAAAGCAGCGCGATATTGCCGTCGGGCAGCTGTTCAAGGCAGGAGTACGCATAGAATCCGTCGCCGAGATAGAAGCCTTCCGTCCAGGCGATTTCTTGATTCTCGTCCGGCTTCCCGACAAAAACCGTTCCGTCCGCCCTGTCCGACATTGCGCTGCCGCGGGAACAGAGATACACGGTTTTTCCGTCCGCCTGCGCCGCTAACACAGAGAACATGCAGTTCTTCGTCCCGATCAGATCGCCGACCGGCTGCGATTTCGTCCAGGTTTCTCCGCCGTCTGATGAGTCGCAGACGCCCGGCACACAATTCTTTGTCCGGGAAAACATCCGCATCGTGCCGTCAGGCAGGGAAAGGATCTGAGACTCGCTGGTCTTCCCTAGGATCCATGCGTTCTCGACCTCCTGCCCGCGCGTCCAGCTCTCACCGTGATCATCTGAGTAGATGACGACCGTCT